>JBAVAA010000625.1:0-4511 GCA_049585515.1 Terriglobales bacterium
GCTCTGATGCGCTGGGCAAAGTCGGGGCTGGCAGCATCGTCAACGGGAACGGCAATCACGCCGCAAAGCGCGCATCCGAGGAACGCCGCGACCCACTCGGCGCAGTTCGAACTCCACAACAACACCGCATCGCCCTTCGCGATCTTGCGCGCCTCCAGTTCGCGCGCAAACTGATACGCAACTCCGGCAACGCGCTGGTAGCTCCAACGTTCATGCCGGTAGCCGCGTGGAAACACGTAGGCGCAATCGCCACCCCAGCGCTCAAAGTCGTCCAGCGAATCCAGCACAGTTGCCCGCACACCCTGTTTAGTAGCACAATTCCCAGAACTTTACAGGCCGGATTGCTGTCCGAATCCAAAATGCCGCCCCGGAGGGCGTCCGCCCTTAGCCCAGCGCTTTAGCGCTGGGAAAGCCGAAATAGATGACTCAAGTCCTGGAGGGACGACTGAAATTGCCGCGAGCAATTGGAATGCGCGCCGCCATAAATCGCATCGTCGTTGCCCTGGCGATGTGCGCCTTGATCTCGTGCCAACCGCCGCCGGCCAGGAATGACGCCCGGGCAACGTCATCGGGTTCGATGACGCTTCGGACCGAGAATCATGAGGTCTCCGGTCCCACACGCGATCTCAGCCGGGACGAGGCCGCCGGCGGACACATCTTGCGCAAGCACGTGGGCCAGAGCGAAGAGCAACTGCGCGAACGCCTGGCGCACGAAAGCGGGATCACCGGCGCATCGACTTATACCGATCGCTCGACCGCTGAACATGCTGTGGGCGCCGCCATCGCACAATCGCAGGACCGTATCCAACGCTGGCTCAGTCGCTCCGGCAGACATCCCAACCTGGTGCTCGACTATGACAGCGAGGCTCCGATTGGCCGCACCATGAATCGCGGCGAGTACCACTCGCGTCCGTGCACGCACGCGCTAGTCGTACTAAAATACTCCGGGCCTAACGATTACTACGTTTTGACGTCTTATCCGGAGTGCCGCTGATGAATACCAACTCGAAGCCGGAAATCACCGCCGCCACCTTTCCCGCGCTGCACACCTTTCTGCGCGGCTACTTCCATGAGGATGTCGCCGACGAGTATGGAACCCCTCCGGAGGCGGCCGATCAGTTCTGCGAAGACGCCGAAACCGACGAGCGCATTCCCGTCGCGCGGGAGTGGCAGCAACTCACGGAACTGACCGGCGTTGAGCCCGCCGCGCTGAATGCGGCATTGAAGAAACTAGGCAGCGCGATTCGCCTGAATGAAGAGCAGATTCCGCAGGTTTCAGCCATCTTCGCCCGATGTCTGGCCGTGAAATCGCATCGCCGCGTGGCCAGTGAATAGAAGTTTGGGCAGTGCGGCGGTTCTGAGCGGCTGAAGCCGATTTTCCCAAACGCACTTGTGACACGATTCTTCCCAAACACTCCGCACCTCTACGATTCTGGAATTACGGCTCCCGTCCCACGCCCAGCGCGTCGGCCACGCGGTTGATGTAATTGAACCAGGAAGCAATCAGCGTAATCTGCAGAATGGCCCGATCGTCGAAGCCTGCCGCCCGCAATTTCTCGTGGTCGTCTTTCCACACCTTGGTCGCATCTTTGGTGAGTTTGACGACATAGTCGACCATCACGCGCTCCTGGGGCGTAATGGGAGCGGTGGTGTAATCGCGTTCCAGCGCTTCGACTAGTTCCTTATCCAGGGTGACGCGACGCAGAAACTCTGCGTGAGATTCGATTCAATACACGCACCGGTTGGTCACCGACACCATGGTGGCAATCATCTCGTGATGACGCCGCTGTAACGGAAGGTCCGGCGACGTGAGCGCGCCGAAGGTCGCGAACGCATGGTACAACGCCTGCGGAATTAACGAGTGCGAGGCCGCGATTTGCGAGCCGCCACCTTCCGCCGGATGCATCGGAACCGCGTACTCCTTCGGATAGAGCGCTTTCTGCGTTTCCATCGCCTTTCGCAGCTCGTCGTCAGCTTCGGTGAGCGGAATAGTGCGAATCCAGGTCATCTAGTCTCCGTAGCGGCAGGGTCTCCTGCGCATCTCGGCGGCGAAATGCTCATGGGTAAAGCCGATGCAGCATGCGTGGGAAGGGAATCGTCTCGCGCACGTGTTCCAATCCGCAGATCCAGGCCACCGCTCGCTCGATGCCCATGCCGAAGCCAGAGTGAGGAACGCTGCCGTACTTGCGGAGATCAAGATACCACCGGAAAGCTTCTTCCGGCAGATGGTGCTCGTGAATTCGCTGGAGCAGCAAATCGTGGGAAGCCATGCGCTGCGATCCGCCGATGATTTCGCCGTAACCTTCGGGCGCCAGCACGTCCACGCAAAGAGCGAGCTCCGGGCGCTGAGGATCGGGTTCCATGTAGAACGCCTTCACGATGGCCGGGTAGCGATGGATCATGACAGGCCGGTCGTACAGCGATGAAAGATAAGTTTCATCGGGCGAGCCGAGGTCCCCGCCCCACTCGAATTTATTTTCCAGCTTGCCCTGCGCGTGGCCATCCTGCAGTTTCGCGACGGCTTCGTCGTAGGTGATACGCGGGAAGGGCGCGTCAATTTTTTCAAGTTTGGCGACGTCGCGCCCGATGATTTGCAGGTCGACGCGACGGCGTTCGAGACATCTTTTAACCAGAAAGGTCAACAGGCCTTCGGCGAGTTCCATCAAGTCGTCGAGGGTGGCGTAGGCTACTTCGGGTTCCACCATCCAGAATTCGGTGAGATGGCGGCGGGTCTTAGATTTTTCCGCACGGAAGGTGGGTCCGAACGAATAAACCTTCCCAAGTGCCATGGCAGTCGCTTCAATGTAGAGCTGGCCGGACTGCGTCAGATAAGCCTGCTCTTCGAAGTAGTCCACAGGAAAAAGGGTAGAGGTTCCCTCGCACGCGGCAGGCGTAAGAATCGGTGGATCCGTAAGAGTGAATCCGTTGCTGTCAAAAAAATCGCGGGCGGCGCGAATGATCTCGGCGCGCACACGCAGAATGGACGCCTGACGCTGCGAGCGCAGCCAGAGATGACGGTGCTCCATCAAGAAGTCGACGCCGTGGTCTTTAGGAGTGATGGGATAAGGATCGGTTTCCGGAACTCGCTGCAAGACCTGGACATTCGTGACATCCAGTTCGTAGCCGCCGGGGGCGCGCTTATCCGCGCGAACTTTGCCTTCGACGATGACACTGGATTCCTGGGTAAGTCCTTTAATGGCGTCGAAAACTTCGGGCGGGACAGCGTTTTTCGGAACTACGCCCTGGATCACGCCGGAGCCGTCGCGAAATTGTGGGAAAAGAAGCTTGCCGCTTTCGCGAAGGTTATAGAGCCATCCGCGGATGGTGACGGGCTGGCCTTCGTGCTTGCCGATTTCTGCGATGGTGCTGATGGGTGCTGGCATATATCAAAAACATTGAACCACAGGGGGCACAAAGGAACGCAGGGGACGACCGAGCGGAAGGCCCCGCTTCCTCTGCCGTTGATTCTTACGAGCCTTCCAACTTTTCGAAGGTCGCGCTTAGTTCATCGCCGGGGCTCTTTTTTTCTTCACCCTCGATCTCAAGCAACAGCGGCGGCTTTTGCGGGATGGTGCGCAACAATTCCATCGTCTGCTTCCAGTCGATGGATCCATTGCCCGGCCAGAGGTGCGAATCTTTGTCTTGCTTGTTGTCGTGCACATGGGTCGAACAAATGTGGTTCTTCAAGGTGGCGAAGCTTTCGGGAATACCGCCCATCATGTGCGCGTGGCCGCAATCGAAGCATACTCCGATGTCGTCAAAATGCATGGTCTTGATGAACTCGACCAGACGTTCGGGCGTGGAAAGTTCGTTGGGAATATTTTCAACCAGCAGTCTGACGCCCAGCGGCTTGGCGAAAGCGCGCAGATGTTCGACGCACGTCATGGCCGCTTCGAATTTCTTTTCGTCGAAGGCATCGTTGGGATTGCCAATGTGCTGCACCAGAAAGCGGTATGGGATCTGTTCGGCGATTTCGAGTGCGCGTTTGATCTCGTCCATCGCGTCGATGCGGTGGGCGCGGTCAGTGGAGGCGATATTGACCGGCGGCGAACCGGTGCGCCCCCACTCATAGTCGGAGTACAACGGCGCATGCACCGAATTGAGCGGAATGCCAGTGGAGCGGAACCAGTCGGCAATTTCGTGGACGTGCTGCTTGCGATTGGCGTAATCAAAGTGCTGCCGGGCGGCAAAGATTTCGATCGACTGGGCCCCCGCCTTGACGAGCTCATCGAGCAAGCCCGGATGGAGGCGTTCCTTAACATAAACATAGGTCGACACCGCCCTCTGCATCAGTAACCCACCGCCTTCCCGTTATTGCGTCCGTCGCTGGCGCCGAGGCGCTCGCCGGTTTTTGGGTCAATCATGATGCACTCACCGTCTCCCCAGAAATGCTCGACCTTCAGTTTGTGCCCTTTGGATCGGAGAATACTTATTGTATCGGGAGAGAGGCGGTCTTCCACGAGAATCTCATCGGGGAGCCACTGATTGTGAAACCTTGGTGCGTTGACCGC
>JBAVAA010000626.1:0-2470 GCA_049585515.1 Terriglobales bacterium
CGTCGCCATTGCACTCCACCAGATAAAAGGCCGACGGATCGCGTCGAAAATCTTCTTCGCTGCCCTGGATGTAGCGGTCGCGATGCTGCGCTATCCAGCTATGATCGAAGCCGGTATGGTTCGGCACGAAGTCGAGAATTAGACCCATGCCTCTTTTCCGGAGCTGGTTGTGTACTTCACTCAGGCCTTCAGCTGTGGCGATGCCAGGGTCGGGGCTGTAGTCCTGAATCGAAAACGGCGAACCGACTACATCGCGAATTCTCCAAGCAGGCAAGGCCGCATCGAAATTCGGAAAACTGCGTGGGTCGGTGCGGAAGATTCGCCGGCCGATCAAACTCCGCCGCCACACTCCCATTATGTAAACGAAATCGAAGCCCAGGTCTGCCAGGTAGTCCCATTCTTCGTTCGGCACATCCTGCAGAGTAAGAGAGTGGCCGTACTTGGCAGAAAGCTCTTCCAGCCAGACCCAGGTATTGATCTCGTACAGATGGGGATGGGGGCGGTAGGAAAATGTGTGGTTCCCGGACATACGCATACTCTCCGACAAAGATTCAGCTTGAGAGTGTACTCGATGCAGGCGCATGCAAACTTGCCAGACGAATTCGCAGAACTTCGGATACAATTTCGCCCTCACGCTTTGCGATCCGCGGTGTTCATTTCGTCGTAGCAAAGAAAACGCAGGAGGACAATTGGTCAATCCGAAGACCCGACCGGCGGTTTCTTCTCACGCGGGGAACGCCTTTACCAAAGAGCACGCGCGGTTGGCCGAACCGTACGCCGGGCACGTCCCGCCCTGGCGCAAATGGGGGCCGTACGTCGGCGACCGCTCCTGGGGAACGGTACGGGAGGACTACAGCGCGGATGGAAACGCGTGGGATTTTCTTCCGCACGATCAGGCGCGCAGCAAGGCGTACCGATGGGGTGAAGACGGCATTGCGGGGATTTGCGATCGCTATCAATTGCTGGTGTTCGCTCTCGCGTTTTGGAACGGCCGTGATCCTATTTTGAAAGAGCGCATGTTCGGGCTTACCTGCGGTGAAGGGAATCATGGCGAGGATGTGAAGGAGTATTGGTTCCATTTGGATAATCTGCCTACGCACAGTTACATGCGGATGCTTTACAAATATCCGCAGGGGGAATATCCGTACGGGCGACTGATTGAAGAGAACCGAAATCGTGGGGCAGGATCGGAATTCGAGCTGCTCGATACCGGCATCTTCGATGACGACCGGTATTTCGACATCTTCATTGAGTACGCCAAAGCGGCGCCCGAAGATATCTGTATTCGCGTGGAAGCGTTCAATCGCGGTCCCGACGCTGCGGAGCTCCACGTCCTGCCACATTTGTGGTTTCGCAATACTTGGAGTTGGACGGAGCCGCCCAGCGGCACGCCGACGATTCAGGCGGGCCCGGCGGGGAAACAACAGTTGATGCTAGTCGCCGACGATTCCACGGCCAAGCCGCTGCAGAACATTCAATTGCAATACGCTCTCGGCCGGCGATATTTATATGGGGCCTCGGGCGGCGAGTTGCTTTTTACCGACAACGAAACCAATGCCGCACGCCTCTATGGCCCTTCTGCGATTAACCGTTCTCCGTATGTGAAAGATGCGTTTCATCGCTACGTTATCAACGGCGAGCCGTGCGTGAATCCACGGCAATTAGGGACCAAGGCCTGCGTGCACTACCGCAGCCAAGTTGCGGCGGGGAGTTCGGTTGTCTACCGGTTGCGCCTGACCGACAAGCAAACGACCGACACGGAGATGGCGGACCCGCTTCTCGATGTAGACAAGGTGGTGCGCGACCGAAAGCAAGACGCCGACGAGTTCTACGAAGCCGTCCATCCTCCCAAAGCAACGGAAGAAGAAAAACTGATTCAACGACGCGCTTTTGCGGGCATGTTGTGGGGGAAACAGATTTATCTCTTTGACGTCGAACGTTGGCTGGAGGGCGACAGCGTTCCGCCTCCGGAGGGCCACAAGAAACAGCGCAATATTCATTGGCGCCATTTGAACTCGATGCGCGTGCTTACCATGCCCGATAAGTGGGAGTTCCCGTGGTTCGCTTCGTGGGACTTGGCTTTTCAGTGCACGACCCTCGCGCTGGTGGATCCGGAGTTTGCCAAGGAAAATCTTTTGGCGATGCTGTTCGAGCAGTTTCAACATCCGAACGGACAGATTCCCGCCTACGAGTGGGAATTTTCCGACCTCAATCCGCCGGTGCACGCCTGGGCCGTGTGGCGCGTCTATCAACACGAAAAAGTACGCACTGGCATGGGCGATGTGGCTTTTCTGGAAAAGTGCCTGCACAAGCTGCTCATGAACTTCGCCTGGTGGGTGAACCGCGTAGATAGCACCGGCAACAACGTCTTTGAGGGCGGCTTCCTGGGATTGGACAACATTACGGTTGTCGATCGCAGCGAAAAACTTCCGGGAGGCGCCATTCTCGAGCAGTCCGATGCAACCGGTTG
>JBAVAA010000627.1:0-2241 GCA_049585515.1 Terriglobales bacterium
GTAGGTGACCCCCGCAAAATAGTGCGCCTTCGCACTCTCGGGCAGCCATCCGAAATCCTTGGCGACAGCCACAAACTGCCGGTTGGCTTCCTTGGCGCGGTCGGCGGCGTTGCTATAGGCATTCTTCTCCGGCGGCGCTCCCGGCTGCGTCAGCGGCATGGCGTAAAGGTCCACAGCGGCGCCCAGCGCCTTGTCGGCGGCGCCGGTCTGCAGGTTCCAGAACACCAGCGCACCAACCACCAGCACGACAACAGCGGCACCACTGATCACCCAACGCAAGACACCAGAGCGGTGACCGCTCAACCAGCTCACACTGCTGGCGGTGGCCGCGCGAAACTTATCCTGCTTGAGGGCGTGACGGGTTTGGGTATCCACGGGGTTTTTATGTCCTTCTTGATTAACTTGCAGGCGGGTCCGTTGGGGTGGAGGCGCTACGACTGCAACCTTACTAGTCTAACAGCGCAGCGAGAGCAGCGTCCATTAAAGTCGGGCTCGCCGAACTACCTTCCGTAACCGGCTCTCCCCGGGCTTTTGCCGAAAGAGTGGCCGATTGCAGATTCCGCGGTAGGAAGCCACTCCGTTCAATGGAATGAAGCCACCCCACCCAAACGAAATATTGCCACTCATTACAATCACCCTGCCGCCTTATCGGTGCGGCCAGCCATCCCCGATTCGGGGCGAAGAAATGAGAAAGCTCAGAGTTGCCCACCTTCTTCTCGCAATTCCGTCTTAGCTCAACTACCGAATTTGTCATCCTGAGCGACCCTGAGCGTAGCCCAAGGGAAGTCGAAGGATCTGCAGTTTCGTTTGGCACTGCCAGCCACTTGAAAGAACGTCCGGAAAATCGTCATTTCCGAATCGACCACCACACACCAACGACCGCAGAATCGTCTCGATTGCCGCTCCCCCAAATCGTTCACAACCAACCCGGAACTCAAAAGAATCTTCGACAATCCCGCGCGAGCTCTCGATGTTCTGGACCTCCTTTGAGCCGCGTTTTGCATCGTATGGTTCGGAGGCTGAATGGTTCACCGGCTCAGCCTCGACACGCTGGAGTCCCTCCACGTTACTCTCCAAAAGTTGGAGCAAGGTGCGACTGCGGCCTTCGAGCACGGCGATATAGCTGCGCTAAAGCGCGCCATCCTTACCCGCATTGCCGAGCTTGAAATTCGGCCTCTTGAACCTGCAAACATCACTGAAGAGAAGCCCTCTTTGGGGGTACATTCGGCGGATAACGTCTGGTTACTAGACGTGATCCGCCGGTGATAAAACAACTTTCCTTAGCTCCGCCTGCAAGACTTTTTGCCTTGGTTTCTCTCTATCTCCCTTTTCGTGTCCGCGACCGCGTCAGACGTGGCAACCGCGCAGTTTCCACGCAAACTGGTCCCACTTCCGAATGCCGCCCCCCGCGCGGCCGCGCGTGGCGTTGGACGCGCCGCCCTCGATTTCATCTAAGCACCTACTCTGGTGCCTGGTGTCCGATGTCGATTGGAGGGTCCGCGCTGTAGGGTTCGAGTGCGGAGAAGGGAACGTTGTCCTCGGCGAGCGTGCTTTCATGCAGGGGAATCAGGTCCGCTACCTGTCGTTCGCGATCGACCCAAACCACCAGGTACACCCCAATTCGACCAGCGATCTGTACTCTGTCCCGTGCCCCAGGAACGTACATCGCATAACTCCCCGCGCAGCAGTCTAGCAGCAAACTTCACAACAGTGTGTCTTACAACAAGCGTGCACGCAAAAAGGGGCGCACCTTCGTAACCTGTGTCCTCTGCGCCGACCGATTCGAGATTCACCACGCGGTTCGGATCGTGGACGGTGCATAGTTACGCCGCTGAAGCTCGTCCAGCATGCGCCGGCGAAGTTATGTCATAGGAACTTCCAACCTATGGAGTTCGGGGCGGACGACCGCCTACTCGGAACCACCTACTCAGAGGTTATATTCCAGTTAGCATTTGAGGCCTGCGTGAATCTGCGTTTCGGGATCCCGCCCAGGCAGAAGTGGCTTGGTTTCGTTGAATTCTGTGGTCGGATCGGATTGTTTTGCCCGGCATCTTGATCGTTGTATTAGCTGGCAGGAACGTTGTATTCGGCAGCCGATCTCCAATTCCGACAAACGACGTCACTCCTCTTCACCTTGCTCTCCCGCACCCGAACCGTTACGCTGATTCCATGTATGAAGATTTTCATGTAGCCGATCGCTGGACCGGCGAGGATCTGCACTGCACCTGGAAAGCCACCATG
>JBAVAA010000628.1:0-7648 GCA_049585515.1 Terriglobales bacterium
CTCTTCCGTTCTTGTCTCACCACACAGTGTCCCTGGCACCGACTCACGGCGTATCGGGTAACGTCGTACGGTTTGACACGGGACCTGTGCAATTAACCCTCGATGACAAATGGCGCACAGGAATGAAACCCTTACACAAATTACTCGTAACGACACTCACGGCGGGAATTTTGCCGAGGTTTGGATACAGCCTGAGGTCCATGCAGGTGGCTAATCGGGACCTGACTTCAACCAGGGCACTTTAGGGGGATTGACCGGTAGTTGCCTAAGCGGGAGTATATGGTGCTCGAAAGTATCCGTTTATGAATAGAACTTTTTCAGACTATTTTCGTTGCCCGGAGTCCTATGTTCGGTTCGCCCAGAAGCGCGGGCTTTCCGAGGGCTGTGGATTCTTCCAATTCGGGCAGGGAGTTGTCGGCTACGGTCGATATGCTGAGCATCGCCCGGCCGATTCTCCGACTGGCCAGCTTCACGAAGCGTGGGATGACGTGGATTGTGCGACTGGTTCGGTATGTTTGCCCTTCGATTTGGACGAGGTCGTGGAAAATCTTCGACTGGAGCGATATACCGAAAATCCCGAGTTCGGCAGTTCCGGAAAAGGCATCGTTGCAAAGATCTACTATGCTATGCGGCCTTTTCTACCCGTCGCCTTACGCAAGCACTTACAAGTTCTGTATCTCGGTGATTGGAGGAAAATCACTTTTCCCGACTGGCCCGTTGATCACACTGTGGATAGCATTCTCCGTCGATCCATGCAGTTGTTGCTACGCTCGCAACAACTGGAGAGTGTCCCATTTATCTGGTTCTGGCCTGACGGCGCGCCCAGTTGTGTCAGCATGACGCACGACGTTGAGACGGTTACTGGGAGAGATTATTGCGAATCGTTGATGAACCTCAACGAGTCCTTTGGAATACTAGCGTCTTTTCAGATCGTCCCCGAAGATCGGTATGAAGTGACCCAAGAATTTCTGGATTCCATCCGCGGTCGCGGCTTCGAAGTCAATGTTCAGGATTTAAATCACGACGGCCGGTTGTACAACGATCGAAGGGAGTTTGCAAAACGGGCAGAAAAAATCAACGAATATGGACGGAGATTTGGTGCATCGGGCTTCCGGTCCGCCATCTTGTACCGCAGGCAAGAGTGGTACTCAGCTCTTGATTTCCGCTTCGACATGTCGGTTCCCAGCTCAGGGCATCTGGAGCCGCAGCACGGAGGGTGCTGCACGGTAATGCCCTACTTTGTGGGCAAAATGCTGGAGCTCCCAGTCACTACCACACAAGATTATTCGCTCTTTCACTATCTGCGTAGTTTCTCGATAGAGCTTTGGAAGCGGCAGATCAAACTGATCCTTGAGCAGAACGGATTGATCACCTTCATTGTGCATCCAGATTATGTCATGAAGGACCGTGAGCGGAATGTGTATCAACAACTGCTAACCCATCTGTCCAGGCTTCGTGACCGGGAGAGGGTTTGGGTTGCCGCACCGGGAGAGATTGACCAATGGTGGAGACAAAGATCTCAAATGGAACTGGTCAGCGATGGGGATACATGGCGGATTGAAGGTCCGGGAAGCGAACGAGCCTGTGTTGCCTATGCCCGGGAAAAAGACGATAACCTTGTTTTCGAGATCCAGCATTCGTCAACAGGCCAACTTTCAGCGGGCATTTTGAAACATCCGTGATCGTTTCAACGCACTCAGCCGATTGTCATGTCGCTATTATTGGGGCTGGTCCCTACGGACTTTCCGCAGCGGCACATTTGCGGCCGACAGGCATAGAACTTCGTGTTTTTGGCGAGCCCATGGCATTCTGGAAGAACCAGATGCCCGTTGGCATGTGTTTGCGGTCCAACTGGGGAGCTTCCCACATTGCCGATCCCAAGCGCGAGTTGACGCTTGATGAGTATTGCCGTCAAAACGGAAATCACATATCGAAGCCCCTTCCGCTGGATCGCTTTGTTGATTACGGGCTTTGGTACCAGTGTCGCGCCGTTCCAAATGTAGACCGGCGCCACGTTCGGAGCGTGGAAATCGATGCGCGCGGGTTCAAGATATCTCTCGAGGACGGCGAGACGTTCACTTCATCTCGTCTTGTTGTCGCAGGCGGAATTGGTGCCTTTGCCGATCGACCGGCCGAGTTCGTCGGTATCCCTTCCGCCTTGGCTACGCATACCAGTGAGCACAATGATCTCGGAAAATTCACTGGGAAACGAGTGGTAGTAATTGGCGCCGGGCAGAGCGCTCTGGAGTCTGCCGCGCTCTTAAACGGCGCCGGCGCTCAGGTCGAGGTGATTGCCCGTGCCCAAGCCCTCAACTGGGTGGGACTTCATCCGAGATTGCATCATCTGGGTTTGGTATCCAAAGCGCTCTATTCAACGCGGGATGTCGGCCCTGCTGGCATCAGCCGTCTGGTTGCTATGCCACATCTGTTTCGTGGCTTTCCGCGGCGTTTTCAGGAAAGCGTCGCCTACCGTGCGATTCGTCCGGCGGGCGCCGGCTGGCTAAGGTCGCGCATTGCGGGAGTACCGATCACGCTGGGGCGCAGAGTGGTTTCTGCCGTGGGCGTCGGCAGCCAGCTGCGCCTTCGGCTTGACAATGGGACGGAACACCTCGTGGATCACGTGCTGCTCGCAACCGGATTCCGAGTCGACATTTCACGGTATCAATTCCTGTCTCGGTCATTATTCAAGCAACTGAAGACCGTGGACGGCTATCCGGTGCTCAGTCGTGGACTCCAGTCTTCGATTCCAGGATTGCATTTCCTCGGTAAGCCGGCTGCATGGAGCTTCGGGCCGCTGCTCGGGTTTGTCTCGGGAACGGAGTTCGCCTCTAATGAATTACTTCATTGCCTTACTCGAAAAAATGGGAGCAACTGATCGGTGAGCGCCCTAACCCAATCGGTTCCAAAACAAGAAATTGAACACTCACCACGACACACCGTCGGAGCGGTAGTGATCGGAGGCGATTACCAGGGGCTAGGCATTGTGCGTAGCCTCGGCCGTCGCGGAGTTCCGGTCTGCGTCGTGGACGACGAACACTCGATTTCCAGATACTCGCGATACTCTAAGCGATTTGTGAGGTTGCCCGACCTGCGCGATCAGCGTAAGGCCGTGGATGGCCTGCTTGAGATCGGGAAGCGGTTTGGCTTAGAAGGCTGGGTCCTTTACCCAACTCGAGAGGAACTCGTCGCTGCCCTTTCGCACCACCGCGCAGAACTCAGCCAAGTGTTTCGAGTTCCCACAGCCGATTGGCAAAGCGTGAAGTGGGCTTGGGACAAAAGAAACACTTATCGACTGGCGCAGGAACTCGATATTCCAACGCCGGTCACGTACTGCCCAGAGAGTATTGACCAACTAGGAGAAATCGATAGTCTCACCCCGCCCTTTGCGATCAAGCCTGCGATCAAGGAACATTTTGTTTACGCTACTAAAGCCAAGGCGTGGCGTGCGGACAGCCACTCTGAATTAAGAACTCGGTTTCAAAAGGCATCTGAGATAGCAGGTGACCGTGAAATCATGGTGCAGGAATTAATTCCCGGCGGTGGTAAACAGCAGTTCTCCTATTGCGCATTTTTCCGTAACGGGGAAGCGGTCGGTAAGATGGTAGTTCGGCGAAGGCGTCAACACCCCCTTCTGTTTGGAAGAGCTAGCACCTATGTCGAGACGGTGAATGTTCCTCTTTTGGAAGAGTTGTCCGAGCGATTCCTGCGCGCGATTGATTATTATGGTTTGGTTGAACTCGAGTATAAACTTGATCCGCGCGATTCCCAGTACAAACTCCTCGACGTGAATGCCAGAACGTGGGGCTACGTGAGTCTCGGCGCCCACGCTGGCGTGGACTTCAGCTATATGCTTTACTCAGATCAGATCGGTCTGCCGGTGTCGCTCAGTCAAAGCCGCGCTGGGTTGGCATGGGTGCGCGCGATTACAGATCTTCCGGCTGCAGCGTTGGCGATTCTCAGTGGTGATACAAGATTAAGGAGCTATCTCGCATCTCTAAGCAACTGCAACGTAGAAGCGGTGTTCAGTGCTCGGGACCCGCTTCCTGGCTTGGCCGAAGTGGCTCTAATCCCGTATTTGGCATTCAAAAAAGGCTTCTGACGTAGCGAATATCAGCATCTGCAAGGTGTCGGACTCCAGGGGTGTGAGAGCCGATCATGCATTCAAAGAGGACTTTCCCCCATGACCGCTTCTTCTCTTGGGCAAAACAGTGCAACGAATCATGGGTATCTGGTGAGCGTCGATTCAGAAAGTGCAATCGACCGAGACGGCCATTACCTGAAATATAACCCTTCGTGGCATGTCGAGGAATCGCCTTTCAAAGTGAGGCAAATCCTGCGCATGGTTCGTCGGCATGGACTCACACCGCAAACCGTATGCGACGTCGGATGCGGCGCAGGTTACGTGCTCGCGGATCTGCAACCTCATCTTCCCGTTGATTGTGTTTGCTCGGGATACGATATTTCCCCCGACGCGCTCGCTTTCTGCGCCGACCGTGGTAACAAGAACCTTCGCTTTTGCCTGCACGACATACGAAAGGACCCGAGCGACACTTTTTTTGATTTGCTTCTGATGTTGGACGTGTTCGAACACGTCGAAGACTACATAGGATTGATAAGGGTAGTTCGCTCAAAGGCTAAGCAGAAATTGTTTCATATTCCGCTGGATCTTTCGGTTCAAGCGGTTCTGCGCAAGAACGGCCTTCTCCTTCGCCGCGATCATCACGCGCACCTCCACTATTTCACAAAGGAGACTGCGCTTCGCACACTGACAGACGTCGGATATACCATAGTCGACTGGTTTTATACTCCGCGGTGCATCGAATTGGGAGACCTGCTTGTCCAGAAGATGGCCAGGGTCCCAAGATCGCTCTGTTTTGCCGCCTTCCCGGATCTGACGGTCCGCGTGCTCGGCGGATACAGTTTGCTGGTGCTGGCCGAATAAGTTTCTCCTCGACCTACCCCTCGACCTACATTGAGAGTTTCTCAGTGAATTTGCCCAGTCTCAAAACCTCGTGACTCCTGCAATCCCGATCATCTGAGGAACGACTTCTACGTGGTAAGGACAAAAACCCGAACGGGATTCTTGGGAGGAGTCTGTGTTTGTGTTCTGGTGGGCATCTTGGTGGCTGGGCTCGGGCCGTTTCGTGCTCCGAAGAATGAAGTCAGTTGGGCAAGTCAGGCAAATGGTCTGCTCTTCGGCAGGCACGGTGGTATTGTGAGTTCTGCGAGCTTTGAAGCGGCCCCTTCTCAATCGGACGGTGCCTGCAGTCTTGAGATCTGGTTGGAACCGAGCCTATCTAGATCCTCGGGGACGATTCTCTCGTTTTATCGACCGAGCCTCCGAGTCGCCTCGTTTGGTTTGCGTCAATGGCGAAGCGGCATTGTGATCGACCGCGATAGTGATAGCCGGGTCCGCGGAAAAGCAAAAACCTATGTCGGGGATGTTCTTAGCCCACTGAAACCAGTGTTTCTCGCGATTACCTCAGGTGAAGCGGGCACGGCCATTTATGTAAATGGCGAGTTGTTCAAGAGAATTGCAAACCTTACCCTTTCAAGTCGTGATTTAACTGGTCAACTTGTAATCGGAACCGCTCCCTCGAAGGCCGATACCTGGTCGGGACAGATAAAAGGCCTGGCGGTTTACGATCGCGAACTTCGCCCTGACGAGGTGTCACACCACTTTGCAAACTGGATGGAGCGCGGGCAGCCGGTTGCACTCAAGAAAGAAGGTACCGTTGCCCTCTATCTCTTCAATGAAGGGAAGGGTAGCATTGTCCATAACCAAGTTGATGCATCGAACGATCTTCTTATTCCGGAACATTTCTTCGTTTTGCGCGAACAATTTCTTGAACGGCCATGGGATGAATTCCGTTCTGACAAGAGTTATTTGAAGGATGTGGGTATCAATATTGCCGGCTTCATTCCACTTGGCTTCTTCTTCAGTGCGTATTTTTCTGCGGTTGGGAACTCTAAACGAGCGACATGGCTGACCATTGGCCTGGGATTTGCGGTCAGCCTCACGATCGAAGTGCTGCAGGCATTTCTGCCGACGCGAGATTCAGGGATGACCGATCTCATCACGAACACCTTCGGGACGGCTCTGGGAGCGTTGTTGTGGAGTTTGAGTGCGAGGCATAACTGGTTCGCGGAAAGCCTGAAATTCACGCGTGCGATTTTGTGATCGAGGTTAAGGTCCCTTCAGACGATGTCGCTCTGCGCTCAGTTTGTTTGCGGGATATCTTGGCAATTGTTTTGGCCAAGTGTGTACAAGGCCATCGTGACTGGCAGGGGGCACCGATGAAGGAACCAGGAACTCTCGCCCACGATCCGGATCAAGGCCGCAGCGATTCGTGGTCGCAGCCTCACTCGCCGCCGGCGTTTCCCGGCAGCCGCCTCGACATCTGGAAGGTGCGCCTCGACGAGGCGGCGAAAGCGGACATCGATGCCAGCATCCTGTCCGCCGACGAAAACGCGCGTGCGCGACGATTTCATTTTGAAAACGACAGGATTCACTTTATCCGATGTCGTTCTGCGCTTCGCAGCCTGCTTGCCGGATACTTGGCCATTCCCTCGGTCGAGATTAGGTTCGATTACCTAGCGAGCGGTAAGCCTCAGCTCGCAGCCGAACAGAACCCCCGCGCGTTGCAATTCAACGTATCCCATTCGGCTAACTTGGCATTGATCGCGGTGGGCAGCGAGCGCCGGTTGGGCGTCGACATCGAAAAAATCCGCAGCGACGTCGATACCGCCGCGCTTGCCGAGCGATTTTTCTCCTCGCGCGAGCGCGCCGGGCTTCAAGCATTGCCAGATCATCTCCGCTTGCCCGGCTTCTATGCATGCTGGACGCGTAAGGAAGCCTTCCTCAAGGCTACAGGCGACGGGCTCTGTTTTCCGCTGGCAGATTTTTCTGTAACCACACATCCCGATATAGATCCTGAACTCGAGGAAATCCGCGGAAACACCGATGCTCGCGACCATTGGCGTCTCAAGGACCTTCGGGTTGACGATGCTTACCGTGCTACCGTGGCTTTTGAATATCCTCATTCTCGACTAGAAACCTATATCTGGAATTGATCCACCTATGTATCTCCCTCGACCTGATGGAGCGCAGCTATTGTCCTTTAACAGCGATGCACTCTAGAGTGGCAGTTCGAGCAGAGTGTGATCAAGTTTTCCTCGACGTCTGCTCCCGAATGGCTGCGTAGCTCTTTGTGATGAACCTCGAGATTCGACATCGCGCCACAGAATTGACAGCGCCAGCCGTCACGACGCAGGATCCGCTGGCGCAGACTCTCATAGGCCAATGGATCCAGCCGCAAGAGAGCGGCTTTGGGGCGAATCATACTCAGGACGCCTTCTCGCGCAGGTTTTCAAGGAATGCCTGCTGCTGTTCGCCAGGCAAGAACCTGTAGTAGCGGGAGATCGAGTTGAGCAGGATCTCCGGATTACCATTGTCCAGGTGTGCGCCCGCAAGGAAAGCAGCGCAAACCATCTCCAGGCAGTAGCCACGCGATTTGTCCGTGCCCAGCATTAGAGCAGCCGTCTCGATTGCCTGCTCAATGACCGGGATCTGGCTCTTGTAGACTTTGAAGTAGATCAGCTCCGACGGCTCTTCTTCTCTTCCCGTCAATTCCCTCTCTACCTCCCG
>JBAVAA010000629.1:0-9508 GCA_049585515.1 Terriglobales bacterium
CGCTGGGGCAGACCATCAACATCATGACGCTGGGAGGGCTGGCGCTGGCGGTCGGCATTCTGGTGGACGACGCCACCGTGGAGATCGAAAACATTGAGCGCAATCTGGCCATGGGCAAGGAGATGAAGCAGGCCATCCTCGACGGCGCGCAGCAGGTTGCGGTGCCCGCGTTCGTCTCGACCCTGTGTATCTGCATCGTGTTTTTGCCCATGTTCTTTCTGACGGGCGTCGCGAGGTACCTTTTCGTTCCGATGGCGGAGGCAGTAAGTTTCGCCATGCTGGCGTCGTATCTGCTGTCGCGAACGCTGATTCCAACCATGGTGATGTTCATCATGCGCGGGCATGAGCACCGGGCCCTCGAGCCGACCAACCTGTTTGCAAAGTACCAGCGGGGATTCGAGCGCTGGTTTGAGAGATTCCGTGGCGGCTACCAGCAACTGCTGGAACTCACCCTCGAGCACCGGGGAATGTTTGCCATCGGCTTTTCGGCTTTCTGTTTCCTGTCGCTGGGGTTGGTTTTCTTTCTGGGGCAGGACTTTTTCCCTCAGGTTGACGCGGGGCTTATCCGTCTTCACTTCCGCGCCCGGCCCGGGCTGCGTGTGGAAGAGACGGCGCGCTTGTGCGATGAAGTGGAGAGCGTGCTGCGCAGCGAGATTCCGAAGCAAGAATTGCAGACCGTGCTCGACAACATTGGTCTGCCATACTCGAGCATTAATCTTTCCTATAGCAGTTCTGGGGTAATCGGGACCAACGACGCGGAGGTGCTGATCGCTCTGAATCCCGAGCACCATCATCCGACGTCGCAATACGTGCGCAGACTGCGCCGCGAACTTCCGGCGCGCTTTCCGGGCGTGGAGTTCTTCTTTCAACCAGCCGATATTGTTTCGCAGATTCTCAATTTCGGATTGCCGGCCCCGGTTGACGTTCAGATCGTGGGCGCCAATCTGCGCTCGAATTACGACATCGGGCAGAAGATCGCGAATCGATTGCGCCTGATTCCGGGGACGGCGGACGTACACGTCCAACAAATGATGAGTCTGCCGACCATTTTTCTCGACATGGACCGCACGCGCATCAACCAGGTGGGGCTGACGGCGCAAAATGTGGCGCAAAGCGTATTGATCAGCTTGAGCGGCAGCTTCCAGACGGCTCCCAATTTCTGGTTGAACCGGAGCAACGGAGTTACCTATCCGATCGCGATTCAGGCGCCGCAATATCGGATGACGTCGCTGCAAGACTTGATGAATACACCGGTGAACGCACCGGGTGCGGGAGGGCCGGAGGTATTGGGCAATCTGGCGCAACTCACGCCGGTGGCGCGTCCGGCGGTGGTCAATCATTACAATGTGCAGCCGGTCATCGATGTGTATGCGAGCACGCAAGGGCGCGACTTGGGCGGAGTGGCATCGGACATCATGAAGGCGCTCAAACCATTCCAGGACCCGAAGCATCTACCACGGGGAACGAGCATCGTGGTGCGTGGGCAGGTCGAAACCATGCATTCGTCGTTCTTCGGGTTGGGCTTGGGTCTGCTGGGTGCGATCGTGCTGGTGTATTTGCTGATCGTGGTGAACTTTCAGTCGTGGCTCGATCCCTTTATCATTATTACGGCGCTGCCGGGAGCGCTAGCGGGAATCTGCTGGTTCCTGCTGATTACGCGGACGACGCTGAGTGTTCCGTCGCTGACGGGGGCGGTCATGTGCATGGGTGTCGCGACCGCGAATTCGATTCTGCTGGTTTCATTTTCCCGCGACCGCATGAATGCGGGAGCGCCCGCGCTGCAAGCGGCGCTCGAAGCGGGCCATACGCGCATGCGCCCGGTCATCATGACGGCTCTGGCGATGATTATTGGCATGTTGCCGATGGCGCTGGGCTTTGGAGAAGGCGGCGAGCAGAATGCGCCGTTGGGCCGGGCCGTAATCGGAGGCCTGCTCTTTGCCACTGTCGCCACCTTATTTTTTGTGCCCAGCGTGTTTACGATGATCCATGGCCGCCGCCAAGCGCGGCTGCAGTCGGGGCGACACTAGAGACTTGTTGGAGAACGCCATTATGGCTATACAAACGCCGCCGGTGACAGAGCAGAACGAGACGCAGTCCGAGTATCGGGAAGAGGGTCGGCCTTCCGGGTCAGGCGCCTCGCCGGCGGGCCGGGCGAAGATTCTGGTGGGCGCGGTGCTGCTCGTGCTGATCACGGCCGGGGTGGTGACGTTCCTAAACCGGAAGAGCGAGACCGACGCGCTGGCGAAGGAGACAGAAACCGTTTCGGTTCCCACGGTCGCGGTCGTACACCCGCAGCCCGAGCCCGGAAACGACGAACTGATATTGCCTGGAAACTTGCAGGCCTACATAGAATCGCCAATTTTTGCCCGCACCAACGGCTACCTCTTGCGTTGGTACAAAGACATTGGAAGCCAGGTGAAAAAAGGTGAATTGCTGGCAGCGATTGACACGCCGGAAGTTGACCAGGAGCTGTCGCAGGCTCGGGCCGGCCGCGAGCAGATCAAGGCAGCGCTGGCGTTGGCCAAGATTTCCGCCGACCGCTGGCTGAATCTGCGCAAGTCGGACTCCGTTTCGCAGCAGGAAACCGATCAGCAAACGAGCGGATACGAGCAGGCGAAAGCCAATCTAGCCGCAGCCGACGCCAATGTTCACCGCCTGGAAGAAATGGAGTCTTTCAAGAACGTCTATGCTCCTTTTACCGGCGTGCTTACGCGGCGCACTGTCGATCCGGGCGCGCTCATCAATGCCGGTTCGGGCGCGGCCGGCAAAGAGCTGTTCGATATCGCCCGCGTCGATCCGCTACGCGTTTACATCAGCGTTCCGCAGGCGTACGCGCCGAATATTCGAGTAGGGATGAAGGCCGACGTTACGCTGCAGGAGTTTCCCGGCCAGAAATTCCTGGGAACGGTAGCTCGCACCGCGGATGCCATCGATCCGGCGACGCGCACTTTGAATACGGAAGTGGATGTTCCTAACAGAGACGGCAAACTGCTGCCCGGATCTTTTGGCCAAGTACATTTTGCGGCTGGCACTTCGATTCCGAGGATTACGATTCCGGTAAACGCCATGCTGTTTCGCGCGGAAGGGCCGCGGGTGGCGGTGGTCGATAAGGACGGCAAAGTGCACATGCACCCGATCAGCATCGGGCGCGATTTCGGCGCTACCCTGGAAATTCTCGGCGGGCTCGAGGTCAGCGATGAGATCATCATCAACCCGTCCGACTCACTGGAGGAAGGGCAGCAGGTGCACGTCGCCAAGCCGAGTACGGGAGACGCCCACTCGTGACGCCAGAACCTCACCACGGAGGCACGGAGCCACGGAGAAAAGCTAGTTGATGATCTCGCCTCTTATAAACCAATTACGACTTGACGATGAACTCAGGAAAAAGTTCTCCTCCGTGTCTCTATGGCTGCGTGCTGGGTTTTGCGTGGTGTTGGCGGCGGCGCTGCTGGGCTGCACCGTTGGCCCGAGATATAAGCGTCCCACAGCTCAAGTTCCCGATACGTGGAAAGGCGAAGGGCCGTGGCAGGCGGCGGCTCCGAAGGATGCGATTCCGAAGGGCGCGTGGTGGCAGATCTACCACGACGCGGAACTGGACCGGCTGGAGCAGGAACTGGTTCAGGCCAACCAGTCGCTCGAGGCGGCGCGGAATCGCCTGTCGGAGGCTCGATCGCAGGCGCGAATCGCATCGGCGGCGTACTTTCCTACCGTCAGCGCGGATCCCAGCGGGCAGCGCCAACTTGTCGCCAGCAACCGTGCGTTTGCGGGCGGCGAATTGCCGCCTTTTACCCAGAATGACTTTACCGTCCCGTTTTCGGTCAGCTACGAACTCGATTTATTTGGGCGCGTGCGCCGGAATCTGGAAGCCGCCAACGCTTCGCTGCAGGGCAGCGCTGCCGACCTCGAAAATGTGCGGCTTGTATTGTCCGCCGAACTTGCAGCCGATTATTTCAACCTGCGCGAGTTGGATCGCGAAGCGGGCGTGGTGCGGCAGTCGGTGGAAATCCAGCAGAAGGGTATGGATCTAGTCAACCATCGCCACGAAGGCGGAGTCGCGTCTGGGCTGGATGTGGCGCAGCAAGCCGCATTGCTCGATTCGACGGCGACGCAGCTTCAGCTCGTGCTGCAGCAGCGGGCGCAATATGAACACGCTATCGCCGTGCTGACGGGGAAGTCGGCTTCGGCGTTCAGCCTGGCGGAAGCGCCGTTTAATGCCACACCGCCCGCGGTTCCAACCGGAGTTCCATCCGAGATTCTGGAGCGCAGGCCGGATGTTGCTACCAGCGAGCGCCAGATGGCATTCGAAAATGCGCAGGTGGGAATCGCGATGGCCGCGTTTTATCCGCATATTACGCTGTCGGGAAGCGGCGGATGGGAAAGTCGCGACATCGCTACGCTGTTGAATGCTCCCAGCGCCATGTGGTCGCTAGGCGGCGATCTGCTGCAGCCGATTTTTAACGGGGGCCGCAATCGCGCGAACCTGGAACTGAGCCGCGCAACATATAACGAGTCGGTAGCAAATTATCGCCAGTCTGTGCTGGTGGCATTTCAGCAAGTGGAAGATGGGCTCTCCGGTCTGGCGCTGCTTGATCAGGCCGCGAAAACCCAGCAGGCAGCGGTCGCCGACTCGCGGCGCGCGCTGGCGATCGCCAACGACCGTTATGTGGGCGGAGTCACCACGTATCTCGACGTGATTACCGCGCAATCCACGCTGCTGAACAACGAACGCCTGGCAACCCAGTTGCTAGGCCAGCAAATGACGACATCGGTTTACCTGGTGAAGGCGCTCGGCGGCGGTTGGGACGCGTCCGCGATTCAGCGGGAACAGGTCAGGCCGACGCTGGTCCAGGCGGTGCAGCAGTAACTTCACGATAATCTAGTAGGCAACTCCGGTAAGTGAATCCGGCAAGCAACTTGCGGGTGCTCGCCGGAATTCAAGCTGGGCGCTGGCCCGGATCTACGCCGTGGTGTGGCGTGCCAATTTGTTGTAGCGAGAACGGATCTCATTCTCCGCAATCAGCCAATCCTGGTTCTGGTTGCCGTTCTCGGCGCCGGCAGTCGCGCGGCGCTGCAGGTAGAGTTCATAGGCGCGGCGGCGAATTTCGTCCTCCATATTCATAGGCAGATTTGCGGGCGGATTCACGAGTTGGAGGTTGGCCGACTTCCCATTCCTGGGAGAATCGTGGCCAACTTCCGGTTGGAATTCCGGCGTAGCCTGCACTGCGGCGGGAACAGGGACTTCAGTTTTCTTGCTGCGAACGGCGGTGCTTCCATTGGTCTTGCGTGGCATATCGTTACTCCTTACGGATATTCAACCCGATGAATGGTCTTACGTAAATAAACGAGCGGCATTCGGGGAACCCGATAGCCGCTACCCGACTATTTTGTAACCCACGATTTATCTAATATAACGCGAACCGCTGTGGATTTGTGTCTCGTTTTTCTTCTTCGTACAAGAGAAGATACCGATGCGACGGGGCCAGATTCGCGTTAACGTTTACGAACTGGCATGCGCAAAATCCGCGGCCCTTCATTAGTGCGATGAAGGCACGCCGAGGAATGCCGCCACAGCGTTGCGAAATTGCTCAGGCTTCTGGATGTGGGGAATGTGGCCGCAATCCGGAATCTCGACCAAGGTTGAACCCTTGATGGCGGCCTGCGTTTTGCGGCCCAGTTCGTGGTACTGTCCGGCGACGGATTGTAAACTGCGTGGCAAGCGATTTTTGCCCACAACGGTGCGATCGGCCTGCCCGATAATCAGCAGCGTGGGGCGGGTGATCTCGTCCAATTCGTAAACGACGGGTTGCTCGTAGATCATCTCGTAAGTAAGCGCCGAGGACCACGCATCGCGCGGATATTCGCCGGTGGCGAGGACGCTGGCCTGATCCTGCACGTAGATCTCGTATTCCGGCTTCCATGCTCCGGGATAGTAGGTCTTCTGGTAATTGCGCATCTTCTCGTAGGTCTGGCTCAACTCCGCCGCGTATTGCTGTTGCAGCGGAATGGATGGGACGAGTTTGCGGTAGTCTTCGAGCCCGATCGGATTCTCCAGGACCAGCTTCTCGACTGTTTCCGGAAACAGAAGCGTGAAACGCATGCCCAGCATTCCGCCCATCGAATGCGCAATCACGTCGACTTGGGGGATGCCCAGATGGTCGAGCAGCGCCTTCGTATTCTGGGCCATCTGGTGGAAGCTGTAATGGATGTCCGGGCGTGACGAAGCTCCGAACCCCAACTGATCGGGAGCAATGACGCGATAGCCTTGCCGGGCCAGGAAGTCGATGGTGGGCTCCCAGTAAAAGCCCGAGAAATTCTTTCCGTGGAGCAGGAGCACAACCTTTCCGTTGGAAGAGCCCGCCGGCGGGACGTCGCGGTAGGCCATGCGCAGGTCCTGGTTTTCCACCTGCAACTGGAAAAATTGCACGGCGTATTTGGGATGAAGCGCCGTGCCCTCCTGCGCTCGTGACGGTCGCGAGATTGCTGCGAAGAGGAGGAGCACGAAAGCTGCGGGGGTTCCAAAGCGATGGAAGTCGAACATGAATTTCATCCGATCTTGAGATGCAGGGCCGTAGTCAGGGCTGTCTGGAGGCTATGTTCAGCACCCGAAAAATCATAAACCTTGAGACCGGCAGCGACATCCGCCAACCAGAATTTGTGACAGTGCGAACTCTGCAAAAACCCGAAGCCCGTCATTTCAGCAACTTGTTGATTCCACGTCCTTCCGATTACGCACTTTGCACTCTGGTAACTTGTCGAGAAGTTGCGGCTGCCCTCAGGATGGATGAGGAAGGCTACAGCCACAACTATGTTCTCCACTAGCAGTCAGGGTTCTGGGATCAGGATGGCCAAGGCCACCCTCAGCGACTTGGCGGGCATGATCTTTGACTCTCCGAGTGCGGAGAGAGTTTGTGCGAAGTTGGCTCAGATACTGGGGGTTGGACGCAACGAAGTGGCGCTGCTCAAGCTGGAAAAGGGCAGTCTACGATTTATTTTTCCGCCGGAACTGCGATCGGCGGGCGTACTGCCGCTTACCGGATCGGCGGTGGCGGCACGGACGGCGGCAACGCGCTCTCCACTGCTCTCGAACAGCTTCATGCAGGTAAAACATGTCAGCCTGTTCGAAGCGGTGAAGCTGGGAGCCGGGACCGACGAAGAGGGCAACAGCCGGGGACAAATGCCGATTCAGAAAATCATGTCGGTACCGGTGGCGCACTCCGGGGGCAACGTGATCGGAGTGGTGCAGATTTCGCGCAAGGGGCTGGATCCGTCGGTCTCGGGCGCCGACTTTACCAATACAGATCTGACGCAATTGGAGCAGGCCGCAGAGATTCTCTCCCGCATGCCATTCATGCAGGAAGACGCGGAGATCTGAAATTTGTAATTGGTAATTGGTAATTTCAAATCTTGACCAAATCGAGTTTCAATTACCAATTACAAATTACCAATTGCTTCAAACCGACTGTCCGGCGCAAAATCCCGACGCCCACGCCCACTGGAAATTGAAGCCGCCGAGTTGGCCGGTGACGTCAACCACTTCTCCGATAAAAAACAGGCCCGGCACTTTTCTTGATTCCATCGTTTGGGCGGAGAGTTCGCCGGTATCGACGCCGCCGGCGGTGACCTCAGCTTTTCCGTAGCCCTCGGTTCCTTGGGGTTTGATTTCCCACGCATGCAATTGATGTTCGGCCTCAGAGAAGGCGCGATCCGAATTGCCGGTTAAAGGAAAAGTCTCGCACCAGCGATCGGCGAAGCGGCGAGGCAAGAGCTCTCTCAACAGCAATTTCCAACTGGACGGGTCGCGCGGGCCTTGCGTCCTAGAATCCGCCTCGAGATTGCGATCGGGCGCGAGGTCGAGGCGAATCGGATCGCTGCCATTCCAGTAGGAAGAGATCTGGAGCATCGCGGGTCCGCTGAGGCCTCGATGAGTGAAGAGCATGTTTTCCCTGAACGTCTGTAATCTTTGTTTCGGGCCGGGCGTGGAAACCACTACTTCGGTGGAGACTCCAGCCAGATCGCACCAGCGACTGCGATCTTTTTCGGTGAAGAGGAGAGGAACCAGGGCGGCGCGTGGAGGCTGAATCTTCAGTCCGAATTGGCGGGCTAGATCGTAGCCGAGCGAAGTAGCGCCCATTTTCGGGATGGATAGACCTCCGGTGGCGACCACCAGACGAGGCGCGGTAAAACTGGCGTCATCGGCTTCTACGGTGAACGAGCCGTTCTTTTGCACCTCGCTGATCTTTGTGTTGCAGCGGATTTCTACTCCGGCGTCGCGGCATTCTCGCTCCAGTATTGACGTGATCTCGCTCGCCGCTCGATCGCAGAACAACTGGCCGAGCTTTTTCTCGTGATAGGGGATGCGATGCTTTTCAACGAGGCAGATGAAATTCGCGGGAGTATAGCGGGCGAGGGCCGATTTCGCGAAATGCGGGTTGGCCGAAATGAAATTTTCCGGACCGGTGTGCAGGTTGGTGAAATTACAACGGCCGCCGCCGGAGATCAGGATTTTTTTGCCGATCCGGTCCGCGCGTTCGAGCACGAGAACGCGCCGGTGCCGCTTGCCGGCTTCGATCGCGCACATCAGGCCGGCAGCGCCCGCTCCTAGAATGATGACGTCGTATCTCTGACTCACGCAGGAAAAAGCTTAGCAGGCGTACAGACATCGAGCGCTAGGGAATATGCTGAACCGACGCCACCGGGTCTGCTTTCACTAGTCCATGATTTGCTGGTTCTCTCAGTTGTTCCCTCCGCATGGATTGCGATGTGGCCGGTGCCAGTTTTAGCGATTGCAAGAATGTGACAATCTGCCAGCGCTCCGGTTCCGGCAACTTCGACCACACTGGCATGCCTCGGCGGACCACGCCATTGGTCAGGACCCAGAACAACGTGCCGGGCGTCGCGCTCTGCACCTGTTCGCGCAGCAAGCTTACGCCGTGCCTTGTTCCTCCAGCTTTTTCTCCGTGGCATTCGGCGCAGTGTTCCTCGAAAAGCTTTGCGCCCGCCTTCACAGCCTGAGGGTCGCCCTCGAGGGGATTCTTCCTTGCGCGCGCTTTTTCCGGAGCTTCCGCAAGCGCCGCATAGTCCGACTTTTCGTTTTTACGCGCAGCCGAGGCATCGTTCTGCGCCATAGCGGCAGAAATTCCGAACACGCCAATCCAGAACAACATCAAGGCAGCGGCCGCAAGAGCTACGTATTGGGATAAGCGGGACCAAATCAGGACGCTCATGGCCGTCCTCCGAATAAACGTCTGACCATCTCACCAAAGCCGGAGAACTCACGCGAGAGACCCCACCGCAACAGAAGTCGATGGCTGTTGTCGTTCAGACCGAAGCCGCTCGAAAAACGTAGGGTCCAATCGGATGGAAGGTTCCACGCAACTACGGGCGCGAGGTAATGAGACGTGTCGTGCAGTCCCAAACTCTGAGCGTCACCCAGGCCTCCGTACATTTCCACACCGGCAATGAAATTTTCCGGACAGAGATTACAGCGGCTCGGTCTCGCTTTTAGCGC
>JBAVAA010000630.1:0-1518 GCA_049585515.1 Terriglobales bacterium
GAAATCTCCCCCATTTCCGTTGACTTTGCCAGAGTTCCCTGAGAAACTTCGTCGCAGAAAAACGAACCCTGAAGCACGGCATGAGCAAGCATCGCTGCATTTTCCCTTCGCGCACACAGACATTCGGGCCGCCGCGTTTTCTTGTTGACGCTGGCAAGCTTGAAGCCGGCTTGTGAGTTCACACTTCCTAAGTCATTACTTACACCGCTGGTTCGCAATCCAAATCGTTCATGGAGTCCCCAATGAAAACTATTCGTCCCTTTGCATTTCTTATTCTTCTGGTTGTCTCAGTTGTTCCAGTCCTGATGTCACAGACTCAGGGGCGCATCACCGGGCGGGTTACCGATACCAGCGGGGCGGTGATCGTCGGCGCAAGAATCACGATTGAGAATCGCGGAACGCAGGTCAAGAGGGTTCTCGACAGCAATAGCACGGGAGAGTATGTTGCCCCCGGCATCGAACCGGGAGTCTACTCCATCTCGGTTGAGGCGCCGAACTTCCGCAAGGTCGTGCGCGAGCGGGTCGAGGTCGAAGTCGCCAAGGATCTCAAGATCGATTTCGAGTTGCCGCCGGGCGCGGCCAACCAGGTGCTCGAGGTAAACGAGGAAGCCCCGCTGGTCGATGCCACCACCAGCACGCTGAACGGCGTTTTATCCAACAAGGCAATCAACGAACTCCCGCTCCAGGGCCGCGATTTCCAGAACCTCCTCGCCCTCCATCCCGGAGTGCAACGCGAGCCAGGTGGAGGTTTTCACTCGGTGACTTCGAACGGCCTTCGTCCCGACGATAACAATTTTGTCATCGACGGCGCCACCGACAACGACGCCTATTATGGCGAGACAGTCGTAAATGACGCCGGAATTTCGGGCACCCCGGCCAGCACGCTTCCTCTGGATGCCATCCAGGAATTCAACACGCAGGAACAGCCGCAGGCCGACTTTGGAGACAAGCCCGGAGTAGTTGTGAACATCGGGATCAAATCCGGCACCGACCAGATTCACGGGACCGCATATTACTTTCACCGTAATGCCGCGCTCGACGCGCGCAACTATTTCGACCATGGGCTTGACCCAATTACCATGCAACCGACCAAAGAGGCAGCCCTTCTCCTTCATCAGTTCGGAGCTTCCATCGGGGGCCCAATCATTAAGGGCAAGTGGTTTTATTTTGCGAACTACGAAGGAGTTCGAAGCAAGGTGGGCAATCCGTTCGATGTCGATTCTCCAGTTACGAGCTCCCTGGCGGGAAGAATCGATCCGAGTTTTGGCGTAGACAACACGCAATATAGCATCGTCGATGCTGAAGCGGCTGCTGGTTGCAACGCGACTCCATCGCCGTGCAGTGCGCTCAGTCTTGCGCTGGTCAATGTGTTTCCGGTGAATCCAGGTCTCACCGTGCCTGGATCGTGCGTATCGGCGGACAATTGCGATCCGTCGCTTATCAATTTCGATTTCAACAACGTAAACCGTGCCGACAATCTTGTATTCAAGAGCGATTACCATTTGAATGAGCACCATG
>JBAVAA010000631.1:0-4921 GCA_049585515.1 Terriglobales bacterium
CACGAAGGCGACAAGATCGATGAGGCGGCCTTGAAGAATCTCATCCGCGCGGCCGTGGCGCTCAATCTCGATCTCAAAAGCAAGAGCAAGAAGAAGAAGAGCAAGCCCCGATGATTCCGACCCAGGCAGTTGCCTTCGCCGTCCCGGCGGAATAGTATTTTTAAGGGCCACTTCACCCCAACTAAAACTCTGTCACTTGATCGTTCTAAATCGTTCTAAGGAGGACGTATGGGTATCGCACCTTCCCCAATCCAGATAGATTCACGCGTCAGCGACTACATTGCCAAACCGCGCAAGATGCTGATCGACGGCAAGTGGGTGAATGCCGTATCAGGCAAGACTTTCCCAACCTATAATCCGGCCACTGGCGAAGTTCTGGCACAGATCGCGGAAGGCGATCGGCAGGACATCGATCTTGCAGTGAAGGCTGCCCGCAAGGCGTTCGACAAGGGTCCCTGGTCGCGCCTCACGCCCTCGGAACGCGGCAAGCTGATATGGAAACTCGCCGACCTGCTGGAAGAACACCTTGAAGAATTCGCGACGTTGGAAACACTCGATAACGGCAAGCCGCTCACCGTCGCGCGCGCCGCCGATATTCCCCTCGCCGCCGATATGTTCCGCTACATGGCGGGATGGGCCACCAAACTCGAAGGCACAACAATTCCCATCTCCGTGCTCTACACGCCCGGCGTCAACTATCACGCCTACACGCTCCGCGAGCCGGTCGGCGTCGTCGGTCAGATTATTCCGTGGAATTTCCCCCTGCTGATGGCGGCCTGGAAACTGGCGCCGGCCCTGGCCTCCGGATGCACGGTAGTGTTGAAGCCGGCCGAGCAAACGCCGCTCACGGCGCTGCGTCTCGGCGAACTGATTCAGGAAGCCGGATTCCCGGATGGTGTCGTCAACATCGTTCCGGGATATGGCGAGACTGCAGGCGCAGCTCTGGCGGCGCACGATCTGGTCGACAAAATTGCATTCACCGGATCGACCGAAGTGGGCAAGCTGATTGTCCACGCCGCCACCGGAAACCTGAAGAAGGTTTCGCTCGAACTCGGCGGCAAATCACCCAACGTCGTGTTCAAGGATGCCGACCTGGACACCGCCATTGGCGGCGCGGCCAGCGCCATCTTCTTCAATCACGGACAATGCTGCTGCGCCGGTTCGCGTCTGTTCGTGGAGCGCCCGGTCTTCGATCGCGTGGTCGAAGGCGTCGCGGCTCAGGCCAAGAAGATCAACGTCGGCTCCGGCCTTGAACCAGGAACGTCGATGGGACCGCTGGTCTCTGAAGAGCAGTTGCAGCGGGTATGCAATTATCTGGAGATTGGGCTGTCCGAAGGTGCCAAGGCCGTGACCGGCGGAAAGAAGCTCGGCAAGAAGGGATATTTCGTCGAGCCCACTGTACTGGTAAACACCAAAGACCACATGAAGGTCGTGCAGGAAGAGATCTTCGGGCCGGTGGTGGCGGCGATCCCGTTTGACGATCCAGAGGAGTTGGTAAATCGGGCCAACGATTCCGTCTATGGTCTAGCGGCGGGAGTCTGGACTCATGACGTTGCCAAAGCGCACCGGACCGCAGCCCTGCTGCGCGCCGGAACTGTCTGGATCAACTGCTACAACATCTTCGACGCAGCGCTGCCGTTTGGCGGCTACAAACAGTCGGGTTGGGGACGAGAGATGGGCAAAGACGTTCTCAATCTCTACACCCAGACCAAGGCGGTCTGCACGCGCATCTAGTCTGCTTCACCACAATCCCATCCGGCTGCAAAAACAATTCGCTGCCGGATGGGATTTTCTAGTTTCGCCGCGGCGTTCTGGCCCGAAAATAGCCGAGCTTCCACTGCGGTTCTTGCAACGGTATCTCGCGGGGAAGTATTTCTCGAAGCGCCCAGTCGATGCGATCGACCCCCTCGGAGATCGCGCTGACGAGTTGCTGATTTTCAGTCGTATCCACGGAGAGAGCGATCGGCGCCAGGGCGTTCCGGATGTGATGATTCATCTCGGCAATCACCTGCATGCGGGCCATGGTCTCCCGATGCCGCTCTCGGGAAACGCTGGCGAGCTTCGCGACCAGCGCGCTCACGATCAGAGCCGACAGGCCTTCAGCCAACAACCTTTCCTGATTGCGGCCAATATCCGGCACCAGCCAGTAGTGCAGGAGTTCAGTGGCAAGAAAGGACACGAGTCCGACACCGAGCGCGACTCCCAGAACGAATCGCCGCGAAGACATCTCCATCATCGATTTTCCGAGATTCGATAACCCGAGAGTGTGATTCGAGCCGCTCGGCACGCTGGATTCAGTTCTCAACATCGGAACTCCAGGAACTTGGCCGCCTTTTCGTAGCGTCTTATACACCAAGTCATGCAATGCATTCGGCACTTCGTGACCTCCAGGAAGACTTCCCCAAGAATCTACTTTCCAAACACCAGAGCCTCTTTCTGGTGACCGAAGTCGATCTCCTGAAGCGTCTTCACGTTGCTATTCGCTGTACCAATTACTACGGCGTCCATGGTCACCTGGTTATCGTTCATTTTTAGGGTTCCTGGCACCGTAGCCACAGTTTCCCCGTTGCGCAAAAAAGTGACTTCGACCTGTGGGCCCGTGCCTTGCCATTCCACCTTGTACTTGCCGGGATTCAATTGCGTCGAGCCTACTTGGACGCGATCGGAAACATCCACGCTATGTTCGTTCTTGTCCCGCGCCAGCGCAGCGAGTGGAAATAGCAACGCCAATGTCGACAGTAGTGCGATGTATTTGAAGTGTTTCATTTTGCATTCCTCCTTCAGAAGTTGGGCAGCGTCCAATGGAGCCAGGTCATCCGGCGCCAAAAGTCAAATCAAAAACCAAGAAAAGCGCGTTTCGATTTGCCACCGGGTCACGGGGACTAGCTGATTGGAGGCGGCCGGTTTAAGTGATAACTCTGGATTTGAAGCGTCGAGAAAGGCGGTGGCGCTGGCGGCAGGTGAGCCGATTCGGCCACCGGGGGAAGCAACTCAAAGCGGTCGGCAGGAGCGTTCCACTTCAAGCCGTTGTCATCAAATCGAGATCTCTGATGTTGTTGAGATTTGGCGCTGATTGCAGAATGATCGCTCGGCGACTGCGAGAAATCGGGCGCGACATTTCGCGCAGCCAGGACAGCAAGAAGTGCGAGGGAAACAAGCACGGCTTGGACCGAGATCGTTCGGGAACTCCGGCTGCGAAAATAGCGTTGCAGCAACATCGGCCCCACCTATCTATTAATGATGACTCGCCGGCTGTTTTGGTTATCTGATCTCCCCGCCTATGGGCGAAAGGGATCACCGCTCCGGGCGATTTAGCGTGAGGTCGCGGGGACGTAAACCCCATCCGCCGCAACCAGTTCCGCATTCGGCACTTCCGTCGCGACCTTGACTCGCTGGAACCCACTTTTCTTCTGCGGCTTGGGTACAAAACTCAAGAAATACTGGTTGGCAAGCCGATGATCCACGTTCTCCAGGTAAGGAGCGAACGCAACCGGTGGCCCGGTGAATCCGATGTAATACGATTCCCCTCCGGTTTCCTCGGTAAGCTGTGCCAGGTAAAGCTGACCCCAATAGGTCTGCCAGTAGCTGTGACTGGAGTGGCCTACGCCCGGGGTGTAGATGGCAAAAACAACAACGCCAGCCTTCTGCGCATCCTCGATGGCGGCGGCCAGGTACGGATCCAGCGTGTCCCGGCTTTCGTAGTAGCGGTCGATTCCATCGGAAACGAGGATCACTTCGCGGCGGCCTGTGCTCTCCGGCCAGTGTTTGATCAGGTCGGTAAAAGAAAAGTAGGGACTGCCGTTGATGCCGCGAATTCCCGCAGGAATGCGCAGAGCCTTCGCCGCCAGAGCATGGTCGCTGGTCGGCTTCTGCTCCATTCCTGCGGTTCCGTTCCGCATGTAAGCAACCCCAATCCTGGTGGATGCCGGCTGTTCGGTGATAAATTTCCGGAGGTCATCCAACTGTGAAGCAAGCGTGAAGTTAGCTCCATCGTCGAGCATAATAACCAGATCCAGGCCGGCTTGGTCGCCCTTCGCCGGAACCCAATCGGTCACCTTGTCGCGATCGCGGCCTTCGTACACCATCACATCCTCGCGCCCTATGGCCGGTACGTTTGAACCGTGCATCGCTTCGACCGTGACCAGCATATGTGCCGTCGCACCCGTCGCGGGCGCGGGTTGCTGCGCCACGAGGCTGCCGGAGAAGCATGCCCACATGGCGAAAACCGCTATTGCGCTCACTACAAATCGTTGATTGCTCATAATGGTCTCTCGGGGGGATGGCCGCAGCCTCACGGGCTTGCGGAATCCCACTCTAAGTTGCTTGATGGCTGCGCAATAGTTTTGGTTGGCTGTCTCTGGGGTCCGCTGGGGTGAATTCGCGTTACTTTATTCAGTTTGAGGATGGAGGCGCGGGTGAGAATCGAACTCACGATAGAGGTTTTGCAGACCTCGGCCTTACCACTTGGCTACCGCGCCCTACGATGTCCAGACGAAAAGCCCACGCGGGGACGGGGCTGCGAACTGGAGCGGGAGACGGGATTTGAACCCGCGACTTCGACCTTGGCAAGGTCGCACTCTACCACTGAGTTACTCCCGCTCGTTAACTCATTCTACAGCAGCCCATATTCGCTGACAATTCGCCGCTGATTTTTCGCGCCAAACCATTTCCCGCGCGCCAACCCTTTGCATGAAAGTTGAATCGTACTGTCCTGCCTAAATCGATTCCGAACCGGAGGATAATCATGGCCGGATTGAAGTTTCTTGTCTTGGCGACGATAGCGGCAATCTGCTTCTTCGCAATCGCTCCCACAGCGCAGGCCCAGGTCAGCGTTACCATCGGACCTGAACCCGTGTGTCCCTATGGCTACTATGATGTGCCGCCGTATAACTGCGCTCCATACGGATACTACGGCCCGGAA
>JBAVAA010000632.1:0-4545 GCA_049585515.1 Terriglobales bacterium
GTAAAACGCGGGACGATGCTGCGGAAATCGGTGCTGTCGAACTTGGTCTCTTCGTCGATCTTGCCCGTTAAGAAACCTTTGCCGAGCGGGCTGAAGGGAACGAATCCGATGCCGAGTTCTTCGAGGGCCGGAAGCAGTTCCTCTTCAGGACGTCGCCACCATAATGAATATTCGCTCTGAATGGCTGTGACCGGCTGGACTCGGTGGGCGCGGCGGATGGTCTGCACTCCTGGTTCAGAAAGGCCGAAGTGCTTGACTTTGCCTTGCTGGATCAGGTCTTTTACGGCTCCCGCGACGTCTTCGATGGGGACGTTCGGGTCGACGCGGTGCTGATAGTAGAGATCGATGACATTGGTCTTGAGGCGCTTAAGCGAGGCCTCGGCGGCTTGCTTAATATGTTCTGGCCGGCTATTGAGGGTGGTCCATTTGCCGCCGTCGTCGGGGTTTGGAGCAAAGCCGAACTTGGTTGCGATTACGACCTGGTCGCGCAGCGGAGCGAGAGCTTCTCCTACGAGTTCTTCATTGGTGAAGGGACCATAAACTTCAGCCGTGTCGAAGAAGGTTATGCCGCGGTCAACGGCTCTCCGGATGAGACTGACCATCTCCTGCTTATCTGGGAACGGAGGATAAGAAAAGCTCATACCCATGCAGCCGAGTCCGAGAGCAGAGACTTCGAGATTGCTTTTTCCGAGTTTGCGCTTGTTCATGGTTTTTTCCTCCGCTATGAAATAGTCTCCCACAATTTGCGTTGGAAGGCAGGGATGGTCGCTTTCAGCTACTGCAGCTTCGCGTACTCGGCTTGGGCTTGTTTCAGGATGGGGATGTCAGGATCGGCGTCTTTCCAGAGGGTGAGGAAGTCTTTGTAGGCGGCGAGCGCGCGGACGCGGGCGGCATCGGCATCTGCGCTACGGACTTGCGAGGTTCTCGACTGCAAGGCATTGGCGCGAGCCACTCCCAGATTCGCCAGCGCTCCGGTCCAGCAGTTCCAGACGATGCCGCTGTGGTCGAGAATTTTCTGAAACTCGGCGGCGGCAGCGCTGCCTTGTCCGGCTGCCAGGTAGGCCTCTCCGCGCACATAGGCCGGATAGAGGCAGGAAACATCGTTGCCGAAATCGATGATTCCGAACTCGACGGGGGAAGCGGCGGCCTGAAGAAGGTTCAGGGCCAGAGGCGGATTCTTTCGGTCCAGCGCCAGTTGCGCCTGAATGGCTGGCAGCCAGATCGACTGCATCTGCGTGTCGAGCGGAAAGCGTTTCCGCAGGTCTTGTGCCATGGACCCGGCCCGCGCTGTATCACCCGCCAAAGCGAACGCAAGCGCGGCTTCGCTTTCGGCTGCCTGACTGGCGGGAGCAACGTTGAGAGCTTCTGCCGCTCTCTTCCGGCCTTCCGCGTCGAAGCCGTACGCGGCTTCCCGCTGCGCGGCAATCGCCTGCAAGATTGCTCCTCTTTCTTTATCGTCGATCCGTAGGGCAACCTCCAGAGCCTCTTTGGTCAGTTCGCGTGCTTTGCCAAGATGTCCGCTATAGGCCTCGGTGTCGGATGCGTACACATAATGCTCAAAGGGGTGCTGACTGGCGAGTTGCTTCTGCTGCTCCTGCATCGCGGCCGAGTCCGAGGCGAGAAAGGCGAGAGCGTACTTGATGTCCCAGAATCCATTTTTGTTCTGGGATCGCGCCTCCCAATCGCGGATGACCCCGCGTGTGTCGTCCAGTCGCTGCAAGGCTAGAGACCAGAATGCGACATTGACATAAATACCTACCCGATCCGGCCCCAGATGCTGCGCCTGGCTTGTCACTTCCAACGCTTTCTCATAGTGCCCCTGTTGGGCATAGACTATGCCAAGATTGGCATACACTCCCGGGTTCTGCGGGTAGTTCTCGATCCATTCCCGAAATGTCGCGGCCGATTGGTCCAATTCTCCGGTAACGCTCTGATAGTAGTCGGCTGTGATCTCCAGCTTTTCTTTTTCGCTGGCGTGTTCGCGCAATTGAAATGCCTTGCTGAAGTACTGGCGGGAGCGCGCGAAGTCACCGGAATTGATGTACGCGTTTCCGAGCGCGTGGTAGGCATAGGCAAAATTCGGATCAAGCTGGATGGCGTGTTGATAGAAGGGGAAGGCTCCGGTGCTGCTTCTCCCTCTGGCCGCCTTCTCGCCGAGGGTGAGAGCTTGCAGAGCTTCCAGCGACGAGGTTGTCGCCTGTTCGAGTGGAACATCGAACTTCTGCACCGTGGCCAGCGACTCGCCCAGTTCGCCGCGCAACCTGGATGCCGCTTCGCCGAGCACGTCCAGCACTTTTTCTTTCGACTCGGCTGTGACCTGCTGCTCGGCGAGCGTATCTCCGCTCCGGCAGTTCACCGCCCGCAGCTCCAGCACATACTTGCTGCCCAGGCTGCCAATCGCTCCGGCAATGTAGGCTTTGCTGTTGGTCCGCTGGCAAACCTCGCGGGCCACATCGGGTGTGATTTTTGTGTTCGCGGGCCGCGCCATTAACTTCAAGGTCTTGGCGGCGTCGCTGGCGGAGAGAATATTGAGGAAAGGCGATTGCCGCAGAGAGATGTCGGCCGCCGTCTTCAGTGTGTCGTCGAAGATGGCATCGCCGGTGCTGTTGGCGAAGTCGGCGAGAACGACGGTGTCTTTCCCGGTGAGGCGCTTGCTTTGTTCACGCCAGCGATAGTAGTAAAGGCCCGCAATCAAACCGACGATCCCGACGGCAACGAGCGTGCCGGCGAGCCAAAGACGACGTTTCTTGTACTGATTCGGTCGTGCTTCGCCCGCTTCCGCAGAAACATTTGCCACGGCCGCTGGCCCGGAGATTCCCGTTGAAATGTGTCCGCTCTCGGTATCGCGCTTCAGCCGCTGCAGGTCGGCTCGCATCTCCGACGCATGCTGGTAGCGGAGGTTGCGATCTTTCTCGAGGGCTTTACCAATGACCGCATTGAGCTGAGGAGGCACCTGGGAGTTCCACTGACTCGGCAAGCCCGCCGCTTCGTGGAGGATGGCCCCATACGTGGCTCCATCGGTATCACGATCGAAGGGCAGGCGGCCGGTAGCCATCTCAAACAGCGTGACGCCGAAAGAAAACAGGTCGGTGCGTTGGTCCAGAGTTTTGCCGGCAACCTGTTCGGGCGACATGTAGCCTACCGTGCCCAAAGCGGTGTTCCGGGCGGTGAGATCCTTGTCGACAAAGGCCGATGCGCCGATCGTGGGATCGTCCGATCCCGACCCCGATTCCCGCTTGCTGCCGGGATCGGTTCTCTTGGCGAGGCCGAAGTCGAGAACCTTGGCGTGGCCGCGCTTGGTGATGAAGATGTTCGCGGATTTGATGTCCCGATGAATGATGCCCGCGGAATGCGCCGCATCGAGCGCGTCGGCGATGTCGATCGCAAGCGACATCAGCGGATCGATTTCCAGGGGGCGGCCAGCGATGCGGTACTTGAGCATCACGCCATCCAGATACTCCATGGCGATGAACAACTGGCCTTCGTGATTCCCAATCTCGTGGATGGTGCAGATGTTGGGATGGTTCAGAGCAGAAGCGGCGCGGGCTTCGCGCCGAAAGCGTTCGAGAGATTGCGAGTCACGAGCTACGCTTTCGGGCAAGAACTTCAGCGCAACAAAGCGGCCTAGTTCCGTGTCCTCGGCCTTATAGACCACGCCTTGGCCGCCGCCCCCGAGCATTTCAACGATGCGATAGTGCGAGATGGTCTGACCGATCATTGGAAGAAGATCATTAGAGGAAGATTGAAGACAAAATGCTACGTCTGCGAAACGGTCAAGTCAACGAAAGCGAGAGTGACTAAAGACATGGAAACGGCTATGGCAACGCAACGGAGGTGCGAGGCATGGTAGTTAGCTAGTCTTTGCGCCCGCGAGCCGCCGCTTTCTTTTCCACGAGAGAGACGTGCTCGGTCCGGTTCCGTCCATTCTCTTTGGCGGCGTAAAGGCCGGCATCGGCCTGATTGAGCAGGTTTTCTATTTCGTTCCTTCCATCGCGGTCGGAGACGGCGACTCCCATGCTCATGGTGATGGATTTCTCGACGCCGGAACACTGCACTGGGGTACTGGCGATGATCTCGCGAAGGTCATTGGCTCGTTGAAGCGCGTTGGGCAGATCGCAGTTGGGCAGGATCATTAGAAATTCTTCTCCGCCATATCTGCCGACCCCGTCGTAAACGCGAAGCTGCGCGTGGAGGCGGCGGCCGACCTCGCGAAGCGCCTCATCGCCGAAGAGATGGCCGAGGGTATCGTTCACGCTCTTGAAATGATCGATGTCGCCGAGAATTACGCCCACCGGTCTGTGCTCGCGCCGCGCGCGTTCCAGTTCCCGCTTGAGCATGTCGATGATTTCTCCGCGATTCATCAGTCCGGTGAGGCTGTCGTGGGTGGCGGCGTGGCGCATGGACTCGCGCGCGGAAACCAGTTCCTCCTGCAACTCAAGGATGCGCTTGCCGACCAGCAGGCGCGCTTTCAATTCGAGTTCATCAAAGGGCTTGACCAGATAGTCGTCCGCTCCGGCTTGCAGAGCATCGAGCATGTGCTGGCGG
>JBAVAA010000633.1:0-8708 GCA_049585515.1 Terriglobales bacterium
ACCCCGCCCTGCGACGGCTCAAACACCGCAATGATCGCGACCACGACCCAAATGCCAACCAGATATTTGGCTTTGATCCTGAAAGGCAGAGGAAACAGATACATTTCCTGATCGGCGTAGAGAATTCCAAACGCCATCAGCAATCCAAAAATGCCGCCCGACGCCCCCACCGTCGCGACTGCCGGATTCGATCCGAGAAAGTGAGTATAGGCGATAACAATAGTCGTCAATGCAGCGCCCACCACGCAGAACGTATAGCATTCGATGAACCGTCGCGGTCCCCAGTCGCTCTCCAGGTACGCACCGATAAACCATAGCGTGAGCATATTGAAAAATACATGGCCGAAGCCGGCATGCAGCAGCGAGTACGTCACGAGTTGCCAGACGCGGCCGTGCATCACGGCCACCGGAATCAATGCCAGCCACTCCCGCATGAGGATCACTACAGCGGGCGCGAAGACTCCCATTACCGCCTGAAACAGGTAAATCCCGGTGCATGCCAGGACGATGCGCCTCACCCACCCGGCAAAGGGAGGGAATCTGAACGAGATGGATTGTCCGCGAGCCATTCGGTTTGATGAAACCTTGAAACTCTGAAACCTTATCTTTATCTTTCCGGCTCGGGCACGACCGGCAGACTGCGATGTCCCGCCGCATCGACCGCGCGCACTCCGAATATCACATTATCCTTCGAAACTGGAACAGTTGCACGCGTCCCGCTATTTACCTTTTGAACGTACTCCCAATCGGCGGCGTTGGTCGACCGCCAGACCACCTCATAGGCGGACGCGCCCGGCGTAGGTTCCCAACTTAAAGTCGTGTCGTTTTCAAGATTCTTGGTCAGCATTTTTACGCTGATCGGCGGCGCTGGAGCCAAGGCCAGCGAAGCCATGGTCGCCGCATTTAGCCGTGTGACGTCCGCCACATAGTCGAAGTTCACGAATTTTGGCAGGTCTCCATACTCGATGCCATTCTCCGTCCGCACGTTCTGATGTTGATGGTTGTAGTCCTCCCGGAATTCGGTGAATCTCACGGCGGCATAACCTTGCTGATTGAAGGAGTAGTGATCGCCGCCGCGCAGAAAACGGTCAAGGCGGAAGATCATAATCGGCTTCACTCCCGCGCTATACGACCGTCCGACGTCGACGATGTAGCGGGCCAATTCTCGCGAGGCCGAATCGCTCTCGCCTCCCAGCATTCGAATCCGCTTGATTTCGGCGTCGCTTGCGGCTGCCGGCAGCCCTTCTGAAAACACGCGCACCACGCTGGCATCCTGTCCCGGACCAAGGTTCCCTCCCACGATGTCATTGTTCAAGACCGCTTCGATTTTCCATCCCTGCTGCTTGGCCATTCCGGCGAAATGCTTGCTTCCGTTCAGGCCTTGCTCTTCCCCGGCCACCGTCAGAAAAATAATAGTCGCTGGAAATTTAAATCTGCCCGCAGCTTTGCTCAAAACGCGGGCGCACTCCAGGCTCACTGCCGTGCCGCTGCCATCGTCATTCGCGCCCGGCGCAGGATCGGTCCCGTTCGCGTTATCGCTGTTGCGCGAGTCGTAGTGGCCTGTCACCAGGACGATGCGGTCCGCCTGCTTCGGGTCGGACCCTCGCAACACCGCATAAACATTGGTGATTTCGGTCGGTTTCGGGATGCGGCCGCCGGGCTGTTCGATGAAGGTGTCGGTCTTCACCTCCAGGCAGCCGCCGCACCCTTTGGAGTAGCGCTCAAACTCCGCTTTGATCCACTCCCGCGCCGCTCCGATTCCCCGCCCTGCTTTGATCGATTCCTCGTCCTGCGCCGAGAGTGTGGACCGGTTCTGGAAGCTGACCAGCTTTTCGATCGTCTGCCGAATGTGTTCCGCCGAGACCTGTTTGATCTCCTCTGCGATGCGCGCGTCGTTGTGTCGGTCCGACGCCAGGCGCGGCGGTTCCGGAACGTTGTCCTGTGCCCCGCCCTGTGCCCGGCAAAGAGAAGCCGAAAAAAACAGTGCCAGCGCAACTGACACGACTGCCACAAAATGTGTGCGAATTTGATCCGGCCTCCCAGACGGGTTCCCGGAACAATTTTCTTGGTAAGCCACTTGACCTTTTCCTCTCGAAGAAACTAAATATTAACAGGGTACCCTGAGTGCGGAGGAAATCATGGTGTATTGTCCAGAATGCGAGACGGATCTCGACATCGAAGAAGATGAGGTCGATGAAGGGGCGGTCGTCTCCTGCCCGGAGTGCGGCACCGACTTCGAGGTGGTCACAGTGAATCCGGTAGAACTGAAAATTGTAGGCGAGGACGAGATCGAAGAAGACGAGGACGAAGAAGACGCCGACAAAGAAGAAGAGGATGAGGACGAGGATTCCTGAATACTTCTGCACATCTCCGCTGGTTCCGTCGCTCCGTCGCAACCGCTGTTTCAGCTTTGTTGCTGGCATCTTTCCCAGTCCCAGGCAACGCGCGGAGCAGCGCGTCTGAAAAGCCGCAACCCTACGCCTTGATCTTCGGCACGGTCTGGGACGCCGACGGGCATCCGCTCTACGCCGTCAAGGTGAAGATACGGCGGGCCGACGAGAAGAAAGCGCGTTGGGAGGTTTATTCCAATCACACCGGCGAGTTCGCACAGCGCGTGCCCGTCGGCAAAGCCGACTACATCGTCTGGGCAGACGTGAAGGGATACAAACTGCCCTCGGGCAGAAAGTTGAAGCCCAGCCCCGAGGTAACCGCGCATATCGAGAGCGACGAGCGCTCCGATGTCGGCCTTCATTTAGACTGGCAGTAGCCGCCACATGCTTTGAAATCCGAGTGGCCATGGGATGCTCATGAAGAAGACGACTGCCGCTCCGCTGCTGCTTACGCTGTTGCTGGCTTTCTTGTCGGCGTCGTTCTTTTCAAATTCGGCCCATGCTGCTCCGGCCCAATTGTTCGGCCGCGAACCGAAGAAAGAAGACACGACGCGACTGCTCACCGGCAAGGTGCTGGACAAGGGTGACAATCCCCTGCCCGACGCGGTTGTCTATCTGACCAACACCCACACGCGTTCGGTGAAAACCTATATTGTTGGCCCGGAGGGCACCTACCGTTTCCCGGCGCTTCAGCCCACCATCGACTACGAAGTGTACGCGCAGTACAACAACCGCAAGAGCGGCACCAAGACGGTCAGCCAGTTTGACGATCGTCAGCAGGTCTACATCGACTTGAAAATCGACGCTAAAGCGGAAGCCAAGTAGGCGCGATGGCTTTCGTGATCGTCTGGGAATTCATGCTTCGAACCGGTATGCAGGAGCAGTTCGAAGAGGCTTACGGAGATTGCGGTGCGTGGGCGAGTCTTTTTCGGTCGGATCCGGCATATATTCGAACCGAATTGATTCAGGATGTGTGCGACGCAAGCCGGTATTTAACGCTGGACTTCTGGGAATCCGAGGCGGCATACGAGGCGTTTCGAGAACGCCGGAAGAACGAGTACCGTGATATCGATGCCAAGTGTGAGCAGATGACGGAAGCTGAGCGGGAAGTGGGGAAGTTCAGGGTGTGCAGAACAGAACCACCGCAGGCCGCGCTCGCGTGGACAGCCGAGGGCGGCTGTCCCTACGATACGCCAACCTAGTTGCTGTCGCCGCCGGCTCGCTTCCATGAGATCAAGTCGCCGATCGTGGTGCTGTTGGAAGAAGATGAGGATGACGACGACGGCGGGTGCTTGTAGGACTCTACTTCCTGGCGCGACGCTTCCTCACCTACCGCCTTGATGCTCAGGCCTACTTTTTTCTCTTCCTGATTCATCTTGATGATCTTGAAGTCGAACTCGGCGCCGGGTTCGAGATGCATGGGCTGGCCATTTCCATCGACGGCTTCGGAGTTGTGGCAGAGGCCTTCGATGCCTTCGGCTATCTCTACGAATGCGCCAAAATTAGCCACGCGCAGGACTTTGCCATGGACGATGTCGCCCACCCGGTGCTGGGCGAAGAAGGAATCCCAAATATCGGGCTGCATCTGCTTCACGCCCAGCGAGAGGCGGCGCTTGTCGGGTTCAATGGCCAAGATCACGGCCTTCACCTTGTCGCCTTTCTTCAATACTTCGGACGGATGCTTTACGCGCGTCGTCCAGCTCAGGTTGCTGACGTGCACCAGGCCATCGATGCCGTCTTCGATTTCAATAAAAGCGCCAAACTCGGTCAGGTTGCGTACACGGCCTTCAACCGTCGCTCCCACGGGATACTTGTCGTGCAGCGTGTCCCATGGGTTAGAGGCCAGCTGGCGCATGCCCAGTGAGATCCGGCGCTCGGTCGGATTGACGCTCAGGACTACGCAGTCCACCTCGTCGTTCACGTTGACGAGCTTCGACGGATGCTTCATCCGTTTCGACCAGGTCATCTCGCTAACATGGACGAGGCCTTCAATGCCCTGCTCGAGTTCCACGAAAGCGCCGTAGTCGGTGACACTGATGACGCGTCCGTGGACGTGCGCGCCCACGGGATAGCGGTGCTCGGCGTCGAGCCAGGGATCGGGCGTCAGCTGCTTGAATCCTAGCGAAACACGTTGCTTGTCTTTGTCGTACTTCAGCACCTTGACTTGAATCTGATCGCCTACGTTGACCAGGTCGCGCGGGTGCGTCAGACGCCCCCACGACATGTCGGTGATGTGCAGCAGGCCATCGATTCCGCCCATATCTACAAACGCGCCATACTCGGTGAGGTTCTTGACGATTCCGGTCAGGATGCTGCCCTCTTCCAGATGCTCAAGCGTCTTGCCGCGTTTCTGCGACTGCTCTTCTTCCAGAAGCTGCTTGCGCGAGACCACGATGTTGCCACGCTTTTTATTGAGCTTGATGATGGCGACTTCCATGGTCTGGCCCTTCATGCCATCGAGATTGCGGATGGGACGCAGATCGACCTGCGAACCTGGCAGGAAGGCGCGTGCGCCATGGATGTCGAGGGTCAGTCCGCCCTTGATGCGTTCGACGACAACGCCCTTGATCGGCTTCTTTTCGTTGTAAGCGCGCTCAATCTCATCCCACGAGCGCAACCGCTGCGCCTTCAGGTGCGAGAGGTTGACATAGCCCTCTTCGGTTTCGCCCTTTTCGCGCATTACGTCGATCTCGTCGCCGGGCTGGAACTTCGGCTTGCCCTCGTGATCGAGAATCTCCGCGATCGGAACCATGCCTTCGGACTTGGCTCCGACATCGACGACCACATGGGTCGCGGTCAGTTTCACTACGCGGCCTTTGATGACGTGGTCCTCGCCGACGGCTTCCTCGGTTTCGGTCTCGAAGCTCTGCAGGGCCGCGGCAAAGTCATCGCTGGCAGCTGCAGGGGTCTCGGCGACGGAAGTCGCGGGAACATCGTTTTTCGGAGCTTCGCCTTGAGAAGCGGATCTCTGAGCAGCAGTCTTTGGGGAAGCGTCATTCTGCTGTGCTTCCTGCTGATGCGCGTCAGACTGAGCAACGCGAGGCTGAGCGAGATCAGGCCGAGCTGCGTCATTCCGGGAAGCGTCAGGGGCGGAAGTCGGTTCCGCGAGTGAAGATTGCGCGTGCTCGGGAGCGTCTACTACGGCCGAGCCGCCGGAGCGGTTGTCGTGTGAAGTTGTCATGGTTTCAAGACTGGATTCAAGATCGTGGACGGTGCTGTTTTCGAACAGGCTCATAGGCTCTGTGTCGCGCGTGCTGGCGCGCAACTCATGCGGGACGTGGTATAGCGGACTGCTGGCGTGGTCATTGGGTTACGTTGAGGCCGACCTGGCGGACGACCCTGGGACAATTCCAGCTGGTTCGAAACCGCGTCCAAATAGGGACCCATTGACTATAGCAACCGCGTTGGAACAGTGTCAAACACGAAAGAGGCCAATGACCGGAGAATTTACACGCGAGTCACACTGGCTCGGGGCTGCGGGCTTCGAGCTTCGAGCAAACTGTGCTGTAGGAAGGCTCCCAGCAGCCAGCGCGTTGTTCGCCGCTCGAAGCACCTTTCTGCTACCCTCCCTTGCATGGACCACCTCTGGACTCCATGGCGTTACGCGTATGTTACCGGCGCCGAACCGATGTCGGGCTGCATCTTCTGCAATGCTCCCAAGGAGAGTGACCAGCAGGCGCGCATCGTCCACCGCGGTACGCATTGCTACATCATTCTCAATACCTATCCGTATACGAATGGGCACGTCATGATCGTGCCCTACGCGCACCTGGACGAGCTGCAAAAGCTCCCAGCCGATGCTGCCCAGGAGATGATGGTTCTGACGCAGAAGATGGAGACGGTTCTGCGCTCTCTGTATCGGCCGGACGGCATCAATCTCGGCATGAATATAGGAAAGGCCGCCGGCGCGGGAGTGACAGGACACATCCACATGCATATTCTGCCGCGCTGGGTAGCGGATGCCAATTTTGTCAGTGTCATCGGTGAATCGAGAGTGCTGCCGGAGACACTGGATGTGACTTGGGAGAGAATAACAAAAGCATTTGTAATTGGTAATCTTAATGGCACCTAGATCGGGAGAAGGTCATGCACCTGCCACCACATCCCGTTTGGTTTTGGCTGATCTTGTTCTCGCCGTTTCTTATTTGGCTAACTTTGTGGATCGTGGCGCAGAATTCCAAGGTATCGCTAAAGCCGCTCAGGCCGTGGCTTGTGGCCGGTAGCATCGTGTTCCTTGTGCCGTACGTCTTTCTTGATGTTTCGCCGACGGGCGGCAATAGGGCAGTGCGCCTCGTGGTCCAAGCAGCCTTCTACACCTGTCTGTGCGTACAAGCCTGGCTCCAGAGACGCTATATGTTCGAGACGCTGCGCTCGCCCAACGCCAAGTGGTACTCCAAATGGAGATCGGCGGAGTTTTCTGTTCCCGTCCCCAGCTTGCGCATTCTGGTGCGGGATATCGATTCTGTGATGCCCTGGTATGTGGAAAAACTTGGGCTTCGCAAGTTGGCGAAGGCACCGTCACAAGAACCTGGCGCCGAGACCTTCAGATTCAAGGCCAACGGACATTCGGTCATACTGACTACCCGCAGCGGCTTCCAAACTGGCAAGACTCCAATTCTGTTCGCAAAGAAAATCGACAGAATGAGAGACGTGATGTCGGCACGCGGCGTGGACGTCGGAGCAATCGAGCAGGACCGTCAAGGCATCCATTATTTCCAAATCCACGATCCCGAAGGGAACGCGATTGAGGTAGTGGAGGAACGCTGAGAAGAATCCCAGGCAAACTCTTCCCTCTGACTGACAGTCGCCTTCAAATTATAGATTACCAATAATTACCAATTACGAATTTCTGAGCTGCCTGCCGACTGGTGTAGAATTTGGAGGTCGAACCTCACGCTGTCATCCTCGACAGCGTTTCCATCGGGACGTAGCGCAGCCTGGTAGCGCACTTGCTTGGGGTGCAAGGGGTCGCGAGTTCAAATCTCGCCGTCCCGACCAATTCAGCCATCAGCGGTCAGTCATCAGGTAATCCAGGCTGAGACCACGCACTACCCTCGGTGACCCCAGCCCTTGCATTTTCCCCCCATTTGGAGCACCTTTTCAGCGTGAAAGGAGTAACCCCCAAAGTCATGATCAACGTTCTCATCCATCACGAAGTTGTCGACTACGCTGCCTGGAAAGCGGTGTTTGACTCCAACCTCGCTTGGCGGCAGAACCATGGCGAGCAAAGCTGCCGCATCTTCCGCAGCGCGGGAAATGTCAACGACCTGACTCTATTCTTCGAATGGGACAGTCTCGAATCGGCGCGCGCCTTCCTCGCTTCCGACGAACTCAGGGCGAAAATGGCGCACGCGGGTGTCAAAGGGCCGCCCCGGGTCGACTTCCTGACTGAGATCCACAGCGTCCGGCGCAGCGCTGCCGACTGAGACTGCGAGGCCGGCAGGCACGGCCCGCACCGCCGGCAGGCGAGCGCCGGCGGTCGAAATTCGCATCAAATAAGGATATGTATCCATTTGCGGCGGATGGCATCCAAAAGGTTGAACCGGGCAGCATACCCCGAGACGGTGCGTCCGTCCTGGCGATTCCTTCTTATCTGCCTCGTCCAGATTTCAATTTGAGGAGATCCCCCTATGGCTAAGAAATCAATCTCCAGCAACTCGCACAAACCCTCGCCCCAACCCCACTTCAGTCAGAGAGCCCGCGAACTCCAGGCATTCGGCACTGTGACCGCCATGATTCCGTTGCAATTGGAAGAACCGGTTCGCCTGGAGATGACCGAGCAGCTCAATCAACTGTTGGCCGACACGATGACGCTGCGGGACCTCTATAAAAAGTCCCATTGGCAGGTGTCGGGAGCCACTTTCTACCAACTCCATCTTCTGTTCGATAAGCATTATGAGGAGCAAAACGAGCTCGTCGATACGATCGCGGAACGCATCCAGCTTCTGGGAGGGATTAGTATCGCCATGGCGGCCGATGTCGCCGAGACGACCCGCATTCCGCGCCCTCCCAAGGGACGCGAAGAGGTTCCAGTTCAACTATCGCGCCTGTTGGACGCGCACGAGATCGTCATCAGTCAATGTCGCGAACTCGCCGAGCGTTCTGACAAACTTGGAGACGCCGGGACCAATGACGTTGTAGTAAGCAATGTGCTTCGCACGAGCGAACTGCAGGTCTGGTTCCTGAGCGAACACCTGGTCGAAGCTCCGTTGGTCGAAGCCGAGCCGCTGGAGGAGACGGCCTGAAGCAGAAGCAGTCTTAGAATCCAATCAGCGCGGGCTTCACAGCCCGCGTTTTCGCAAGCGCAAGCGTAGGGAC
>JBAVAA010000634.1:0-1615 GCA_049585515.1 Terriglobales bacterium
TCGGTCGGTTCTTGAGACGCTCGGTTCGAGGTGAGTATCAGTCAATGAGATCGGCCCTGTGTGCTTCGGCACCGAGTCACCCATTTCACGTTATGCCTCCTCGGATAACCAGAAATAGCGATAGGCCACGAGCCTCCGATAGAACCATGGTTGACACTCCAAAACCAGGTCCGCTTGCCAAGTTTCAAGACTCGATTGGCGTCGTCACCACCGGAAGATGAACATCCATGGGAAGGAAAAACAAGCCAGAGCAAAACCTCTCGACCGCAATCGAGGGGCACTTACAGACAGTGGGCTGGATCTCGAGACAAAAAATCTTCTCCTCCAGTCGAGGCGGAGCTTTTTTCTTGACATCCCTTTTTATAGAACTCATTGACCTGTTCTGAGTGTAAACGTCACTTTTCGATTCCCCGTGGCAGCGCAATAATTATTCATCTCTGCTAATCATCGAGGCGGCACTGATGAATCTTGACCCACCATACGCGCTCTGGTCTATCTGGCACCAGAGTTCAACACTTTGGCACTGGTTGATTTACGCGCTCTGCGCCCTTTGCTTGTATGTGGGATTTTGCGTTGTGTCCACGATCTCGCGTCTTCGCTCGTCATCTGATGTGGCCGGAAGCGGAAGTTGACGAATTTCTTATGGATTATCTGGTTTGCGCGAAAACCCGCCATTGCAAGCTGGAGCTATCCGCGGACCGAGGAGGATCGCGATATAAAATTCTTCTACAACCTTAAGCTTGTTCAAAGTCCATCGTCCAATTTGTTTCCCAACTGATGCCGCCGTCTTTGGACATGGCCTGTTCCCACCTCGGGGTCTTCGTATCTGTTCGCAACCAAAGGAACCGAACCCGAATAGGTGTTTCGCGGAGCACATCATTTGCGTAAAAAGATCCTACGCCGTTCTCAAACCGCCCGATCACAGGCGCGTCCAGCGCATGCGGGTCACCTGAGGACAACCACCAGATCGCCCATGACTTGCAGGCGGGGTCATAAGAACGCAGCGCAATTGCTCGATAGGTTCCGCTGGGAAACTCCAAGACATTGTCCTCGACATTGCCATTGCCACCCAACAGGGTTCGCATATTCGCTGTTCCGTCAAACTCCTCCCACTCTTCGCAATTCGACAGGCGTTCCTTTAGGCGCCGATGCTTCACCCGCCATGAACCGATTTCAAAATCAAAGTCCGTTGAGACAACGATTGCATCATTCATGTCTGCTCTTCCCGGTTATTTTACACTCGATGGTGGACTTCGGTGCACACCGCGACGAACTGGCTCGCACAAACGCCACTTACAAATAATGTTGCGTCCCCCTTCGCGAGCAGCGCCAGAGACAATCGTTGCTCCGGACGGGTTTTTCCAAGTCTCCGTACTCGAAAGGCTTCCTGCTTTCCGGGTTGAAGCACCTGGAGTTGGTGTAACATCGCCATTTCACTCAGAACCCGGCAAAGATTTCCGAAGCTGTAAAAACGACGGCCACGGCGAACAAACGGCGCACGCTTGTGCTAACGCCTGTGGGTGTTGAAAAAGTCACTGAGATTAGCGGGTGAGATTTAGCGAAAGCGTGTTATCAAGAGAGAGTTCCTACCCATGCTTCGCTGGATTTCCATTCT
>JBAVAA010000635.1:0-2459 GCA_049585515.1 Terriglobales bacterium
ATCCTATTGGGACAAGGGCATCGTTCCCACAAGCCATTTGATACAAAACACGCTTCGACCAACTTTAAACGCTGCGGTTGGCCTTCTGGTGCGATCATAACAATATATGATGCTGTATCCCACTATCCTGGCCAGCTCATGTACCCATATGGCAAGTAAGTATCCAAGTTTTCCGATCCACCCGTGGTGCTTACCAAAATACTGAAGATTTGCACGACGCATCTCGACGTAAAAGCGCGTGGGAGCCTCGGCAGAGCTTGCCGCTCCATAGTGCAAGGCTTCAGCATCGGAATAGAACACAACGCGCCATCCAGCCTTAAGGAACCGTTGGCACCAGTCAATATCTTCCCCGTACATAAAAAACCGCTCATCCAATTCGCCCACTCGTTGCAACGCCGCGCGCGGAACCATCCAGAACCAACCGGTAAGCACTTCCACATCATCTATTTTGTCGTAGGGATAACCATCCATTAAAAAGCTCCCAAACGTTTTCGAAGCCGGCATGACACGGTGTAATCCCAGGGCACAGCAGATCGTGTTCCACACCGTAGGAAGGCGCATTACAGATTGGCCAATGCTGCCGTCGGGACTTAACATCTTCGGTCCCAAAACCCCGATGCCAGGATTTTGTTCCAAGTAATGAACCATCTTTGTGAGGCAGTCGGGTGGCAAAACCACATCGGAATTTATGAGAGCAATGAACTTTCCATGGCTCTGTAACACCCCGATGTTGTTGGCCTTAGCGAAGCCAAGATTCGTGTTGTTTCTAATCAGTTGCGCATCGGGATAATGCTCAGCGATAGCGTCTGGTGTTCCATCGGTTGAGCCGTTATCGACTACAATGGTTTCAATAGGAAAGCCGTTCTTTTGCTCGCACAGAGAAGCAAGACATTCCAAGGCGTACCTTTTTCCATTCCAGGTCACTATGATTACCGACACAGTAGGGTCAGTTATTGGTACGCTCATCTATCAGAGCCTCGATCGATGATCTTAGTAGACGGCGACAGTTTCGTTATCTAGAGATGCTGGTAATTGAGTTTCAGCACCGACAGTTTCTGAATGTGATGGGCTGGGTTGTTTCTGGACAACAAAAGCGGTTGTGACGGATGCCATCGCGAGCAACGTGTACCACGCAAGAATACTTTGATCGAAATAAAAGATTCCGAAGAAAGCGACAGCGTTTGCGAACACACTGGAGCCGATCGCCCAAATCAAGTGGGCCTCTTTCCGCGAGCGCTCGGCCAACTTTCGCGCAGCACCTATTTTTTTGAACGCACATGTGAGAACAGCAATGAACGTAATAAACGTGATCAGACCGCCCTCAACGCCGGCGGCCACGTAAGCGTTGTCCACGTCCCACATGTAGTAACCCCAATCGGCGTTATTCCGGGTTCCGATGAGCCACCATTCCCCGAAATGCCGTACGAAATTGTCGATCAATGCGGCCCTGTGGAATCCGCTGCCCCCCGTTGCGCCACCGACATGGGCGATAAGAAACCATACGGGAGCCTTCATCACCAGTTGTAATGTGATTAACGTCATCACGGTTCCCCAGCGGAGCAACCACATCCGTTTCCTTGCTTGCCACAACCACAAGCCGACTACTCCAGCAGCGTAAGTCATGAGTGGCGTGCTTGAGGCCGAAGCTACCATCATCACGCTCGATCCGATAATGGCTAACCCTACAATCAGTCGATTCCGCTTTCCCTGCTGCCAGAGACCAACGAACAGTGGCAGCAACATCGCACCGAATGTTCCGGCGATGATGGGGTGTTCAAAGGGGCCCTCGGCTCGAACGGACCCTTCGCGCAGACCCGAAAGTTGCGGAGCGCCCAACAGAGCGAATCCGTTCTGGCGGGTAAGATGTTCGACCATCATGAAGGGAGCAACGATGATGACTACGACCGCGAGAGTCTTTATGACACGTACAACATCAGCCTGATTGCGGATCCAGATACGAAAGAGAAAGTAGCCTCCTAGAGTCGTGTACAGAAAACCAAACCGGTTGCTGACTGCGCTTAACTGTCCCCAAAGAAGAGAAAATGTGACGGCATTGGACGCCGCCCACAACAGGACCGCCTTATCCAGCGAATTCAGGCGACTGGTGAGAAACTCTTGCCGGATCAAACAACGGATCCATCCGGTCAATAGAAGGATGCGGAACGCAGAAAAATGGAAACCGAAAGCAATTATGTCTTGTTTTTGTGGAAGCAACAAAGCCGCGAAAAGCAGGGGTACAATCGCATATCTGCGCGGAAGCACAAGAATGAGAACAGCCGTCACCAAGAGGATGCCGATTGCCAGCGGAGTAATGAAGGTCTCCCCGGCAGAACCATAGTAGTAGTCAGTCGGCATCTCAAATCTTGGGTTCATGCATGCCTCAGGAAAGTAACAACCGCACGACTGTCGCCATACTGTTGTAATAGGCCGTCATTTTGATCAATGAGATTTGGGAACTC
>JBAVAA010000636.1:0-6589 GCA_049585515.1 Terriglobales bacterium
AAGCAACGCCAACGGATTGCAGGTTGTGCGCAGCGGTTTTCACCACTCTAAAGAACCATTGCCGGGTGGATCCCAGTGTTTTAGCCGCAACCACCGCGAATCGACCAGAATGTGCGAATGTCTTGGACTAAGCGACAACTGGCCAGCAAACTGCACACATCTCACTAAATAGCAGTCCCCTGTGGAGGGAGTTATGCGACCCTATTTGGTTCTGTCCGCGGTAGTTTTGATGGCAGTAGCTGCTTTTGGGCAACAGCCTTTTCCCCACCCAACTTACGGAGCTTGCTTTTACGGCTGCGGCCCGTATGTGCCTTTTTTGACCACGCCGGAGATGTCACTGGAAACGGTTTCACCCAATCCGGTGGGAGCGACCAATGCGACCACGGGTTTAATCGCCGGTGCAACTAACTCGACGCTTTCGCAGATCGAGGGATCGACGAGCTCGGTTTACACCGCGCCCGTTTGGTATCAGGGCGGCGCGCCGCTGACGACATCGCAGGTTCAACTATCGCCCGAGCCGATTGGTCGCGAAGGTCATATCATGCACGGTGCGATGCACAATCAGATGTACGAAGAGTTTCGGCACCAGGGACGCGCCCGGGAAGAACGTTCCGGGGAAGGACACGCGCGCGAAGACCGCATGCACAAAGACCATATGCGTGAAGGTCATGTCGCAGGTGAAGAAGCTCACGGCGAGTGGATTTACTTCACTGGACGGGAGAACGCCACCGAATCGACGAGCGTGGTCAAAGGCTTCAGGAAGGCCGCTCACGATTACACCAATGCCGACGTCACGCGCCAGAACGAAAAGAACGGCATGGTGAAATACGACAGCAAGACGGAGAAGATGTAGTACAGCTCTCAGCTATCAGCAATCAGTTCACGGCTCTCGATCGCAATTGTTTGTTGCGGTTGAGAGCCGTTTTCCTTCTCCTTGAAAATGGATTTTCGTCGAGCCAAAATTCGAAAATCCAAAACTCCTGAATCCGATCTGTTATCTTCGTGCGGGTTGCTCTCCTTCACGAATGAACCGCACGCGAGGCCGCGCTGAGGATGAGTGTTTTGATGGCCGATGCTGATCTCGTTGACGCGGCTCGACCGGAGCCACCCCGTCTTTACCGTTGGGTGGTGTTGCTCTTCGTCAGCCTGGCGATGGGCTGCAACTACTACATCTATGACAGCATCAACCCGCTGGAACGCATCTTTATCGACAAGCTGGGTTTTTCCGCTACGGCGTTCGGATGGTTGAACTCGTCCTACAGCGTGGCTGCGGTCTTAACGCTGCTGATCGGCGGCATAGTCATTGACCGCATCGGGACCAAGAAATCAATCACATTCTTTGCGGTGCTTTGCCTGCTCGGCGCCGCGCTTACCGCCGCACGAGGGAGTCCTGTCGTGATGATCGCTGGACGAACCCTGCTGGGATTGGGCGGTGAATCTATGATCGTCGCGGTCATCGCCGCCATCGCAAAGTGGTTTAAAGGCAAAGAATTGAGCTTCGCTTTTGGGATCAATCTCCTCATTGCCCGGTTGGCTTCGGTGGCCGCGGACAATTCTCCCACCTGGGCAAATAAGGTGTTTTATCCCAATGGACCGGCAGGCGAGCCGAGTTGGCAGGGACCGCTACTGATTGCGGTCGGTGCTGGGATCCTGGCCGTTGTTTGCTCAGTCGTTTACTGGATACTTGAAAGCCGTGCGGAAGCCCAATACGAATTGGGACAGGCCGGGTCCATCGACAAGCTCGAGTTCCGGCAGATTTTTCGCTTCAACGCGTCGTATTGGTTCGTCGTCGGACTTTGTTTCACCTTCTACTCCGCCATCTTTCCGTTCCGCACATTCGCCATCGACTTCTTCACCAATAAGATTCTCGCGGCCAGCGGCGGTGTTAGCGCTTCTGAGGCCATGCGGATCCTGGCCCATGAGCGAGCGGGATTCTTCAACAGTCTGCTTCCGCTTTCTGCTATGGTCGCTACCCCTCTTTTCGGATTGCTCGCCGACAAGATCGGGAAACGCGCCTGGTTAATGATGCTAGGCTCGATCCTGCTGATGCCGGTCTATCTGCTGATGGGATATACCAATGTTTCCCTTTATGTGCCGGTCTGCATGATGGGAGTGGCCTTCTCATTGATTCCGGCGGTCATGTGGCCTTCGGTGGCCTACATTGTGGACCAGAACCGGCTGGGTACGGCTTACGCTTTGATGACGTTGATTCAACAGATCGGCTTCTTCATCATGAACCTGCTCATCGGCAAGGCCAACGATTACGCTCACGCAGGACTGGATAACCCGGGAGGATATGGGTTGGGCATGTGGATCTTCTCGATTCTTGGATTTGTCGGGCTTTCCTTCGCCATTCTGTTGCGGATTCGCGAAACTGGTCCGCGGGGGCATGGGCTGGAGACGATTACAGCGAAGGGTTGATGACGGTCTCTCTGCTGAGGGTGAGATGGTACGGACAAGGCGGGGTAAGCCCAGTTTCAAAGTGTCGGACCGCGCCAGATGTTACTAAAGTGAACCGTGCGCTGGCTCAGCCGGCACTTTGGTCGAATGAAAGGCTCCTGAAACTACCGTTTTTGGTATTCTGACGGATTAGGAAACGGTCGAGAGCGCCTGGCGACTGCCTCGGCAAATTTGTACAACGAAAAGAGTTTGAAGCCGCATCTGAAGCAGTAGCGGCCGGAAAAGGCGACTTGACCGACCCGAAGCAGCGCATCACCGAAGCAGAAGCAATTGAGCAGGCGAAGCAGGGTCATGAAGCTGCGTTCGACGTCCTGTATCACCTGCATAAGCGGCGTGTGTACTCGCTATGTTTGCGTATGGTCTCCAATCCCGCGCAGGCCGAAGATCTGGCCCAGGAAGCGTTTCTTCAGCTTTTTCGCAAAATCGGCACTTTTCGCGGCGAATCCGCCTTCTCCACCTGGTTGCACCGCATGACGGTGAATGTAGTGCTGATGCAACTGCGCAAGAAGGGCTTGCCGGTGGTGTCGCTCGAGGAGACTCTGGAAGCCGAGGACGAGGCTCCGAGGAAGGAATTTGGCACGCAGGATGTAAAGTTGACGGGCTCCATCGATCGCCTGCAATTGCAGCGTGCGATTGACCGGCTGCCGCCGGGTTATAGAACGGTTTTTGTGTTGCATGATATTGAGGGATTCGAGCACAACGAGATTGCCGAAATTGTTGGATGCTCGATTGGCAATAGCAAGTCGCAGCTCCACAAGGCGCGATTGAAGCTGCGGGAGTTTCTGAAGTTCATGAGAGCCGAAAAGGCCAAGACTGGATAACGGAAGTTGCGGTATTGGGGAGAGAGTTGCTATGACGTGTTCCGATGTGCAGCGAGTTCTGCCGGAGGTCCTCGACGGCGGCCTGAACGGTGCGTTTGGGAGTGAATTTGAGACTCATCTAAGATCCTGTCCGGATTGTTCGGATCTGCTGTCGGATCTCGAGATGATCGCAACCGAAGCCCGCCAACTGGCCGCCACCGATGAACCATCCCCCAGGGTGTGGCTACGGATCGCCGCCCATTTACGCTCCGAAGGGCTGATTCGCGATCAGGACTCAGAGTCCACAGCCGGCCGACCTGTTCTTCTCTCGCCTTCTCCGCGGCGGCGATGGAGTGCCTGGTGGCTGGCACCAGTGGCCGCTGCCTTGGTGGCGGCAGGTTCTTATGTAATCAGTCACAAACCGGCGCCGCAATTGGCCAAGCAGCAAGTGCCGGCAACGCCTGAGGCATCTCCGACTCAAGTTCCAACCTCAGTTCCGGAGTCCCCTGCCGCTACACGAGCCAACCAGCCGACGGCGACTCTTGAGCAAGAGGCGAAGAAGTCTACGCCAACGAACCTTGCAGCACCGGCTTCCAAATCCACAGTAGAACCTTTGCCGAGTGCGGAAGATCAACAGTTTCTGAGTGTAGTTTCCACCCGTGCCCCTTCGATGCGGGCCACCTATGAAAATCAGTTGAACGCCGTGAACTCCGATATCCGGGAAACGCAGGCCTATGTGAATCGGAATCCGGGAGATACCGACGCCCGGCAGCATCTGATGGATGCCTATCAGCAGAAAACACTTCTTTACCAGATCGCGTTGGACCGTATTCAATAATTGAAGGGGCGGATCGGGTTTCCGACCGCAGGGGCAGCGTTTTATGGTGGGTCTTCTCATGGCGGGTCTTCGGCAAGCTCGGATCAATTACCCAGCGGTTGTAGCTTTGGTTCTGGCCTCTTGCTTGGCGTCAGCGGCCTTCGCCGCGACCAAGGAGTATCGTTATACCGTCGGTCCCCATGCCAATATTTCCGTTGACACCCAGTACGGCGCAATTTCGGTAAAGCCCGGAAGCGACAATCTGGTCGTAGTTACAGCTACGTTCAAGCCGGAGAATGTGGAGGTCGACCAGCAGCAAAGCGGCAATCGTATTGAGGTTGCCTCCCACTTGCTGCAGGGCATAGAGCAGCCCACGGGCCAGGTTGATTACGAACTTACGATTCCTCCCGACGCTACCGTGAACCTGCGTTCTTCCACCGGTCCGCTATCGGCGGAGCGCTTGCATGGAGACCTGACCATGGAAGGAGCGGAAGCCATCGTGACGGTTCGCAACGTGCAAGACGGTCATGTGCACGTCCGGACCATGCGCGGCCCGATCACGCTGATCGATGTTCGCAACGGCCATGTAGAGATCGCTTCCATCAGCGGCGACGTCAATTTAAAATCGGTCACGGGACCGTTGGTGCAGGTCAGTTCCGGCAGCGGACGAATTTTTTACGACGGCGATTTCGGCTCCGGCGGCGACTATCGATTTATCACCCACTCCGGCGATATCGAGGCTTTGGTCCCGGCGGATGTCTCCGCTGGTTTCCGGGCGCATTCCATGTTAGGCCGGGTGCAGCACGATTTCCCCCTCAAACCGCGGCATTCCCGGTTCTCCGAGGAAGTGGGACGTTCCTTCGTTGGTAACGCCGGCCAGGCATCATCGGAGGTCGTGCTGCGCTCTTTCAGTGGTAAAATCCGCCTCAAGCAACGCTGAAAACAGCGTTCAGCCATAAGCTATCAGGGACATCTTCCCGATAGCTTGTCACATGCGACCAATTCTTAGCCCAACAGCTTTACCTGATGGCTGATAGCTGAAGGCTGATAGCCGTTTCTCTGGAGTGCCATGGGAGTGCGCGCGGTGTTTCTGGTGGGATTCATGGCTGCCGGCAAGACCACTGTGGGCCAGGAGCTAGCCCGGCGCTTGAATTGGGATTTTGTGGATCTGGATGCACAAATCGAGTCGCGCGAACGGCAAACTATTGCGAAGATATTTCGGGACCGGGGAGAACGTGAGTTTCGGCTTATAGAAACCGAAACTCTTCGCAATCTGACGGACTCGCTCGATCGTAACTCCGTGGTCGCGCTCGGCGGAGGGACATTCGTGCAGCCTGGGAACCGGGAGTTGCTGCGGCGCTGGAACTCTGTGTTCCTGGATACTCCATTGGACGAACTTTGGCGCCGCAGCCGCGAAGACGCGACGAAACGACCTTTGCGACAGAATAACCGCGCCGAGTTTGAAAGCCTGTATTGGGAGCGGCGAACGTCCTACACTCAGGCAACCATGACCGTCGTAACTTCAGGTAAAGATCCTTCCTCCCTTTGCGCCGAGATCGAGCGTACTTTGCAGTTTCGGGGCATTGCGGCGGAAGGTCCGTCCCAGTTTGGCTCAGCTCATTTCGGAACAGGAGAATCCAGGTGAAGTTGTCTTATCGGCTGCTTGCATTCATGATGGCACTGCTCTGGTCCGTTACGGCGTGCGACTCATTGGTGTCGGCCGCTCCCATACCAAAAGACAAGGAGAAGGAACACGAGGGAAAGCTGGTTGACTCCGGCTCCTTCGGGGTGTTCCAGAATGGCCATCGAGTTGGAACCGAGACGTTCTCGATTTACCAGAATGCCAACGGCAGCGTCGTCCAGTCTGAATTCAAGACTGAGAATGCTCCCACCCAGGACGTGCAAACGTCTGAACTGCAGCTTACCGCGAGCGGAAACATTCGGCGTTATGACTGGAAAGAGCTGAGTCCGGAGAAAGCGGCGTCTGTGGTGGTCCCCAACGAGGATTTTCTGAATCAGAAATGGAGCGCGGAAGGGGATAAAGACCATGAGCAGCCCTACCTGCTCCCGCCGACGACCAGCATTCTGGATGACTACTTCTTCATCCAGCGCGAGGTGCTGGCGTGGAAGTTTCTGGCCGCAGCCTGTAAACAAGAAGGAGGGCAAGTGAAGTGTCCTCCGAGACAGCGCGCCCAGTTTGGAACCATGAACCCGCACCAGCACTCTTCAGCTCCGCTGATGGCGGAATCGCTAGGACGGGAAAAAGTGAACTTAAAGAGTGGGCCGCAGGAACTCAACAAATTGGAACTGAAAAACGATGCAGGGACGTGGGAACTCTGGCTCGATGATCAATGGAAGGTGATGCGGATCTCTATTGAGGCGGAGAATACTGTGGTAGATCGCGACTGAAGTTCAGGTCTTAGGTTCAGGTTTTAGGTGTTAGTTTTTGGGTATCGAACGGAAGACGATGCTTTTCTAAAACCTGATGGCAAAGACCATAAGACCTGCGACC
>JBAVAA010000637.1:0-4391 GCA_049585515.1 Terriglobales bacterium
CTCCCGGCCGACAACGCCGGTGGAGGACTCATCGAGGTGGTATTTTTCGCGAAGGGCGCGCAGGTTCTCGCGCTCCTTGCGTTCTTCGTCGGAGTAGAAGCGCGCCTTTTCGAACTCGTGGTTCGCAATGGCGTTCTCCATACGGTGGACGATGAACTTGATCCGTTTCTGGACTTCCGTCAGTTCTTCGGGCAGCGTGGTCTGGCGCAGCTTTACGCGGGCCCCGGCTTCGTCGATCAGATCGATGGCCTTATCTGGCAGGAAGCGGTCGGGAATGTAGCGGTTCGAATGCGAGACGGAAAAATTGATGGCGTCGTCGGTGTAGGTAACGGCGTGGAATTTTTCGTAGCGCTCTTTGATCCCGAAGAGAATCTTGATGGCGTCGGTCTCGTTCGGCGGCGGAACTTTCACGGCCTGGAAGCGACGCTCGAGCGAACGGTCTTTTTCAATCGACTTGCGATACTCGGCCGGCGTGGTTGCACCGATGCACTGAATTTCGCCGCGCGAGAGGGCCGGCTTCAGAATGTTAGCGGCGTCGAGCGAACCTTCCGCGCTTCCTGCGCCTACCAGCGTGTGCAGTTCGTCGATGAAGATAATGGAATTCTGCGACTCCATCAGTTCTTTCATGATGGTCTTCAGTCGCTCTTCGAACTGGCCGCGATACTTGGTGCCGGCCACGATCAGTGAAAGATCGAGAGCCAGGATGCGTTTGTCGGCGAGGAATGACGGAACTTCGCCATCTGCTATGCGCTGCGCTAGTCCCTCTACGATGGCAGTCTTGCCTACTCCGGGCTCGCCGATGAGCACGGGATTATTTTTGGTGCGGCGGCAGAGAATCTGGACCACGCGTTCGACTTCGCCATCGCGGCCTACCAGCGGATCGAGTTGGCTATCCATGGCGGACTGGGTCAGGTCGCGGGAAAACTCACTCAATAATGAGGACTCGCGCTGTCCGCGCTGCGGTGCGGCCTTCTCCTGGCTGGTGCGAGCGAGTTCTTCGCGGATGGTGGAAAGCCTCAATCCGCGTTCGTGCAGAATCTCAGCGGCAAAACACTTTTCTTCGCGCAACAGGCCCAACAGCAGGTGTTCGGTTCCAATGTGCTTGTGCGAGAGCCGCTCGGCTTCTTCGGCGGCATAGGCCAGTACGCGCTTGCATTCGTTGCTCAGGGGCAGATCGACCGAGGTGGAGACTTTTTCGCGGATGGTGGTGTGGCCCTCGATCTGTTTGCGGATCGACTCGACCGATGCATGCGAACGCAGGAAGCGATTGGTCAGGGCCTTGTCTTCGCGCAGCAGTCCGAGCAGCAGGTGTTCGGTCTCGATGTACGGAGAACCGAATTGGCTGGCTTCATAGCGCGCGAAAAAGATGACGCGCCTGGCTTTTTCTGTATAGCGTTCGAACATAACCCAACTCCCCCCGAGTTCCGCGAAAAGCCCCGGCTTTCCGTCGAACCCATGACCGTATCACATCAATTATGCTTTTGTATCGCCTATTCACCCAAGCGATATTTGCGTTCTAGTAAACCGTACCTTCTACTTTCGAGTGTCCACGATCTACAACTTTTTCGTTTCTGTCTTTCCTCGTTTTTCTGTCTTTCATTTTCGTTTTGCATCACGCCGAAAGCGACTCGGGCGCGACTTCCTCCATTGTGCCCTGACTCAACCGTAAAACCCTATGGCACCGACGTGCAAATGCCAGGTTGTGAGTGGCTATTAAAGAGGTCAGCCGCTGCTCCTTGTGCAATCGGGAGACCAATTCAAAAACTTGTTCCCCGGTACGGCCGTCAAGGTCGCCGGTAGGCTCGTCCGCCAGCAGTACGTGCGGCTGGGTGATGAGGGCGCGCGCCAAGGCCAGGCGTTGCTGCTCTCCGCCGGAGAGTTCGCCCGAACGATGATGCCCGCGCTGCTCCAATCCCACTTCGCGCAACCACTGCGAAGCCTCTTTCTCGGCTGCAGATAGCGGTTGCCCACGCGTCAGCAAAGGCATGGCGACATTCTCCAGAGCCGTGAACTCGGGCAGCAGGTAATGGAATTGCCAGACGTAACCGATTTCGCGGTTACGAAACTCGGCGGCATCATCCTCGGAAAGCGCGTTCACGTGGAAGTTCGCGCAGTGTACGGCCCCGGCAGAAGGACGATCCAGCGCCGCCAGAATGTGCAACAAGGTGCTCTTTCCGGCACCCGATTGCCCGACGATCGCCAGCATCGTTCCCTTCTGAACCTGAAAAGACAGATTCTCAAAGAGCACCAACTCGTCCTCGCCTGAGCGAAAGACCTTACTTAACCCTTCGACCCTCAATAGAGGATCTTGAGTCATTGGATGCAATGTCGCCCTCCTAAGTATCAGAGCCGCCTTCAGGCACAACCTGAGAAGACGGACTTTGATCCATTAGAGCACGATCCTCCAGAGCACGAGGAGAACGCCCGTCACAGCAATTTCGTTTGTAGCAACGTGCTATGCAAAACTGTATACCTCGGAAAAACATTTGCAATGTGACTGGGGTCACTGGTGTTTGCCTACTCATAGCGCAGCGCCTCTGCGGGCAAAATCCGCGCCGCTGACCACGATGGATAGATCGTTGCAATGAACGAAATCCCGATGGAAACCAGCGCTACTATCAGGCCATCCATCAGGCGCGGGGCAAAGGGCACGTAATCGATCGAATAGACTTCGGGAGAAAGCGAGATGAAGTGGTAGTGTCCGCCGGCCCACGAGATTCCGTAGCCGAGCACGAGGCCGATGGCCGTTCCAATCACGCCGATCAGCACACCCTGCGCGATGAACACGCGGCGGATCTGCTTTTTCTTTGTCCCGAGCGACATCAGGACGGCGATGTCTTTCGTCTTCTCCATGACCATCATGATCAGCGAGATCAAAATGTTGAGCGCGGCTACGAACACGATCAGGCCGATGGTGATGAAGGTCACCACGCGCTCCAGCCGCAGCGCGCGGAACAGCGGCTTGTTCTGTTCCATCCAGCTGGTGGCCATGAAGCCGTGGCTTCCTGAAATAAGATCGGCCGCCTGTTCGAGGGATCGCGCCACCTCTCCGGCCAGGTAGATATCGTCGAGTTTGAACTGGATGACCGAGATCACGTCGCCCAAGCCAAACAATTGCTGCGCGTCGGAAAGCCGGATGAAGGCCCAGGAGGAGTCGTAGTCGAAGAATCCGGAGTTGAAGATTCCCGCGACGCGAAAGCGAATGTACTTCGGAACCATGCCAAACGGAGTCAGTTCGCCTTGCGGGGAAGTCACCAGCACCACGGAACCGACGGTCGCGCCCAGTTCCTCAGACATGTCCTTGCCAAGAATGATTGGAGGCATGGCGGCGACGCGCTGTTGGACTCCAACTAAGTCGTCGGGGGATTGAGTTTGTGTGGAGCGGGCACCCTCGCCCGATGCCGTTGAAGTTGTATTTGCTTTTGAAGCCGGTCCTTCATTAAGCGCCGCTGCCGACCCCAGAGTCACCGAGTTCAGCAGATCGCTGACCTTGCGCTCGTACTGCGGCAGCATCCCCTTCAGCACCGCTCCTCGTGCCCGCGGCCCGCGCGAAATCAGTACCTGCTCATAAATCGCCGGAGCGGCCGCCACGACATGGGGCTGCTTCGATAGCTTCTCCAGCAGCGGACGCCAATCGCGGATCCCGTCGCTCTCGACCCGGAGAAGACTGATGTGCGCAGTGGAGCCCAGCAACCGCGTCTGTAAGTCCTGACGGAAGCCGTTGTTGATCGCCAGCGCGACGATCAGAGAAGCCACGCCCGCAGCCACTCCAAGAATTGAAATACCGGTGATGACGCCGATAAACGCCTGGCGGCGTTTGGCGCGGAGATATCGGGTTGCGATGAAGAGTTCGAAGCGCATGAGGAGCAGTTGTGAGCTGTCAGCTTTCAGCAAACCGGATTATAGCTGGCGGTCGGCGAACACTCGCGGCACAACCGCCGGTACGGATCTTCGATACGCGCGGTAAGCTTCCCCAAATCTCTTCTCCAGCTCTGCATCCTCCATCCGGATCATCACCGCTCCCGTAACCATCGCAAACGCGGTCAGTCCCCAGCAGACCGCGAGACCGGTCCCGGCGCTCCAGGCTAGCATCTCGCAGAGATGCGCCAGGTACACGGGGTGTCGCACTCGCGAACGGATGCCATCCGTCACCAGCCGCTGCTCGTGGTTTGCGCCGTGGATTTCCGGCAGGCCGCCGAGTTGTTTGGCACTGAAATTCTTCACGGATTGGAAATAGATAGATAGCCCGAAAACGAACAGCAAGGACGCCGCGACCCATGCCCAGTCCGATTGATAGAGCAAGATGTTCCGCCAAGGCCACGTCGTGAGCGCAACCACAAACCACATCGCCATCCACGCTGGCAACAGCAGCCTATATGGCGAACGTCGAT
>JBAVAA010000638.1:0-9737 GCA_049585515.1 Terriglobales bacterium
ACCTACACCCTGGTTGCCAAGGGCCCGGGAGGAACGAACCAAGCCTCAGCTCTAGTCACGGTGAACGCGGCTATGTCCAATGCCTCGCCTTCGCTAACCGATGAGGAATTATTCAGCCGGAACGTCAAAGATGTTTTCTTCGACTACGACAAGTACGTCATCCGCTCCGATGAAACGCCAACCGTCCAAAATGACGAATCCTTCCTGGCCCAGCATTCGAGCATTAAGGTCCTTGTCGAAGGGCATTGCGACGACCGCGGGTCTGAGGAATATAACATCGCCCTCGGAACCAGCCGTGCGGAATCCGTAAAGCGGGCGCTGGTGCTAGACGGAATACCCGCCGCCCGCATCCGAACGGTCAGCTACGGGAAGGAAAAACCGTTCTGCACCGAGGATAACGAACAATGCTGGCAACAGAACCGCGTGGACCACTTCGCATTTGACCGCTAACCAGTCTTCAGCGGAAGGCGGCCCACTTTCGGGCCGCCTTACCAATCCGGTGCGATATCCTTCCATAAAAGAAATCTCCCGAGCCCCCAAGCTATGAACGAAGACGATCAGCGGACCAGCGATACCAAATCGAAAAGCTGGCTATCGGATCGCGTCGCCCAACTGCGGCAACGGGAAGGGCAGATATTTCTGGTTTTGGCGCTTGTGATCGGCGCACTGACCGGCATGTCGGTCGTCGCCTTCATCGTTCTGACCGAACACCTGGGGATGCGGCTCTATCCCGTGGGCGGCTCTCCGTGGCGGCGCCTGCTATTCCCTGTGGTTGGGTCGCTCGGGATTGGCTACCTGCTCTATCGATATTTTCCAAACGCGCGCGGCAGTGGCGTGCCGCAAACCAAGGCCGCGTTGTTCGCCCGTGATGGGCGCATTACGCTGCGCACGGTGCTGGGGAAGTTTTTCTGCACATCTGCGACGTTAGCCAGCGGGATACCGCTCGGCCGCGAAGGTCCCTCGGTACAAGTGGGTGCAGGCATCGGTTCCGTGCTTGGCCGCCTGCTTGGACTATCCACCGAACAGGTGAAGAATCTCATCCCTGTGGGAGCGTCGGCGGCCATCGCAGCCGCATTCAATACGCCACTGGCCGCAGTTGTGTTCGCGCTCGAGGAGATTATGGGAGATCTCCACGCGCCGGTGATGGGAGCTGTGGTGCTGGCTTCGGCGACAGCCTGGATGGTTTTGCGGGTCTTTCTCGGTGATCATCCTCTCTTCAAAGTTCCGCAATACCAACTGCTCCATCCCGTGGAGTTTGCGGTGTATGCCGTGCTTGGTGTCGCCGGTGGGGTGGTTTCGGCGGCCTTCAGCAGACTCTTATTGGACATACGCGCGCGTTTCCTGCGATTCCCGCAGAAAACAGTCTGGTTTCAACCGGTGGCGGGCGGACTGGCGGTTGGTTTGATGGGATGGTTTGTACCGCAGGTCCTGGGCGTCGGTTACGGGTTTGTCGGTGAAGCTCTAAATGGAAGAATGGCGTTCCAGTTGATGGCGCTGCTGGTGGTTCTGAAACTTCTCGCGGTTACAACCAGCTACGGGACCGGTAATGCCGGCGGTATCTTCGGGCCTTCGTTGTTTATTGGCGCAATGCTCGGAGGCACGGTGGGGACGGTTGCGCATCATTTTTTACCCGGTTATACGGCCACGCCGGGGGCGTATGCCCTGGTGGGGATGGGAGCAGTCTTCGCGGGTGTGATCCGCGCCCCGATGACATCGGTGCTGATGATCTTCGAGATGACGCAGGATTACGCGGTCATTGTTCCGCTGATGATTGCGAATCTGGTGAGTCTTTTCGTCTCTTCAAGGTTGCAGCACGAGCCCATTTACGAAGCGTTGGCGGTGCAGGATGGCATCCACCTACCCACAGCGCAGACGCGCCAGCGACATGGTCAGCGCCAGGTGGCAAGAGTGATGCAGAGGGCGAGCCAGTTGCTGCCGGCTGAAGTTACCGCGCGGGAGGCGCTGGAGCGGGTTCGGTCGAGCGGGGCCGGAACCTGGCTGGTGACCGATCAGCGCGGCGTCATCGGCGTGATCAACCGCGAGCGGCTGGAGAAAGAACAGGCGGAAGGTGCGGACAAAGAGCTGGGCGACCTGGTCGATGCGCTGGCCTTTCCGCACGTTCACGCCGACCAGGGGCTTGATCTGGCGTTAGAGCGCATGGGGACGAACCAGATTGAAATTTTGCCCGTGGTGAACCGCGCCGATGTGCACAAGTTGGAAGGCATCGTGACCCTGCGGGATGTTCTGCATGCGTACGGCGTCAGCCGCGCATGAGGCGAAACATAGCGACAACCCCCGGCTGTCCGTGATCACCGCGTTGTCGAAGCGCGCCTGGCTAGACCCGAGGGCGGCTGTCCTAGGCAATGCCCGTAGAATCCAATTTGCATCGACATTCATCTATGCAGCATGGATGGCAGCATGAATCTCGATAGTCTTTCCGTAGAACATCTCTCTTCGCGTCAGCCGCTGGGCGCCAGTTTGCCCAACGGAGCGGTGACTGCGGTCGCCGCGTCCGACGATGCCGGCCTATTCGACTCTTACTCGAGTGCTGTCACTGCCGCAGTTGAAAGAGTCGGTCCGTCAGTCGTAAACGTTGAAGTCCACCACCAGGCTCAAAACCGACCTCGCCCTGGAGAGCCGCGCGAGCGCCGCGGAGGAGGCTCCGGCTTTGTATTCACGCCCGATGGATTAATCCTTACCAATAGCCACGTCGTGCACGACGCGACGCGAATTGAGGTGACGCTAGCCGATGGACGGCGCGCTCCGGCTAACACCGTCGGCGATGATCCCGCGACCGATCTGGCGGTCGTTCGAATTGACGCTTCCGGATTGCAGGCCGTGCCGCTGGGCGATTCGCAGCAACTGCGTCCAGGGCAGATGGCGATTGCGATCGGCAATCCTTACGGATTTCAGTCCACGGTAACGGCGGGCGTGATCAGTGCGCTGGGGCGTTCGCTGCGGTCTTATTCTGGACGGTTGATCGAAGATGTCATCCAAACTGACGCAGCGTTGAACCCGGGGAACTCCGGTGGCCCGCTGGTCGACTCAAGAGGTCAGGTGATTGGAGTCAATACCGCGACGATACTGCCAGCGCAAGGAATCTGTTTTGCGATTGGGATCAACACTGCCAAATTCGTGGCCAGCCGCTTGCTGCGCGATGGTCGGATTCGCCGCAGCTACATCGGAGTCTCCGCGCAGACTGTTCCGATTCATCGGCGGGTGGTGCGCTTTTATGGCCTGGCGCGAGATACCGGGGTGGTCGTGGTTGGCAGCGATGATAAAAGCCCTGCGCGGGCGGCAGGCCTGCGCGAGGGCGACGTCATCGTGGCGCTCGACGACAAGCCGGTGGCGGGCGTGGACGATCTGCATCGTTTGTTGACCGACGCTCAAGTCGGCGCGCGGTGTGTTTTGACAGTCATTCGCCACACCGACAAGCTTACTTTCGCTATTTTTCCCGAAGAGGCACGTTAGAGACGAATGGCGACGGGGATGCTCCTATCGCATTGCACGCACAGGATTTCCTGTGTTAGCTTCGATTCGGAGAGTCCCGCTTGCGACACACGGTTCCGGCAGGGATAGGGATAAAGATGGACCGCAAGGAAACCAGTATCTACTTGCGGCTCGATCCAGCGCGTCTTCCCCAGCATATCGCGATTATCATGGACGGAAACGGGCGTTGGGCCCGCCGCCGGCACATGCCGCGCGTCGCCGGACACCGCGCCGGCGTCGCAGCCGTCCGTTCCACCGTTGAAACCGCGGCGCGCATCGGAATTCCGGCGCTGACGCTCTATGCTTTCTCCGAGGAGAACTGGAAAAAACGTCCCAAGACGGAAGTGGATTTCCTGATGCATCTTTTGTGCCGCTATCTCAAGGCTGAAATCAAGACGCTCAACGAAAATAATATCCGCTTGAAATACATCGGACGTCAGCAGGAGTTACCGGAGTCGGTGCAGCGCGAAATGCAAGAGGCGAGCGATGCTACATCGAAGAATACCGGCATGCTGCTGACTCTGGCGCTGAACTACAGCGCGCGCAGCGAGATTGTCGATGCGTTCCGTTCCCTGGCCGAAGCTGCCGCCCGCAATGGCGGCCTCCATCATATGGAGGTCGATGAGCAGGCGATTAGTGAGCATCTCTACACGCGGGGCCTCCCCGATCCCGACTTAGTAATTCGCACCAGCGGCGAGATGCGGCTGAGTAACTTCCTGCTCTGGCAGCTTGCCTATGCGGAAATTTATGTGACGCCAACGTTGTGGCCCGACTTCCGCGGTGTGCAACTACTCGAGGGTATCGAAGAATACCAGAAGCGCGATCGCCGTTACGGCGGTCTGGGACAGGACGGACATGGCGCACCGCATCGGCCCCATGCCGAGGCAAAGCATTGATGCGCGCCCGTGAAACACTCTCTCATCCCGAAAAATTTGTCATCCTGAGCGAAGTGAAGGACGTGTTGTTCGGCGCAAATAGCAGGTCCTTCACTCGCTCAGTATGACAAAGTATTAAGTACCGCCCACAATGATCAAGCGCATCGCGACCGCCGTTGCTCTAATCCCCCTCGTTCTGTTGTTAGTCCTCAAGGCGCCCCTATATATCGTGGCCATCTTGGCTGGAGCGGTCGCCTTCCTCGCCATCGCCGAATTTTTGAAGCTCGCTGCGCACTATGCAGTCCAGCCCCTTACGCAGGCTACTTATGGCTTCGTTGTTCTCTTTTTTGTATTTGTGATCCTCGCCTCCAGCAACCGCACGCCTCTGGTTGAAACCACCGCCATCCTTTATGGGATCGCAATCGCGGCGGCGGCGGGACCTTTTCTGTTTCTGACGTTGGCCATGCGCGGCGCTGACCTGACCACCGGCTATCCGGCCGCCACAGCGTCGGTGTTTGCCTTTGCCTACATTGCGATTCCAATGGCGCTGCTGGTCGCGATCCGCCAGCAACCCGCAGGAGCGATCTGGACTATCTACACCCTACTGGTCGTGTGGGCCGGAGATATCTTCGCGTACTTCGTCGGTAAGTCGATCGGACGACACCTCATGTCGCCCGAGGTCAGCCCGAAGAAAACCTGGGAAGGCGCGGTGGCGTCGATCATAGCCAGCGTAATCGTCGGCACACTGTGGATTCAGCACGCGTCCGGAATCAGTTCCGCTCTACTGCGGATTGGATTGATCGAACGCCGGGATGGAATGTTCGGCTTGGAGCAGCCCCAACTGTGGCCCATCGTTCTGTTGTCGGCGGCGGTCAACATCGCGGCGCAGTTAGGCGATTTGGTAGAGTCGCTCATCAAACGCGGCGCTGGAGTAAAAGATTCGGGCACGATCCTCCCCGGACATGGAGGCATGCTCGATCGCATCGACGCCATGTTGTTCGCGGTGCCGGTGGTGTGGGCGTATGGGGCGTGGCGGCTGATGCAGTAGTGCGCTCTTTGGGGTTGTTCTGGAATCCGCGGTATCTCCTTAGCCCTTGGAATACTTGGAGTCGAGGAAAGCACGATTGACATGGCAGCGTTAGCGCCACTAGCCCGCCCCTTGCAAGGAACGCAAGGAGCGGGGCACCCGACGCACCCCCAACTTGGCAGTATTCCTGACGGTTCCCTCCCTTACAATAAGGAGACCGCATGAAACGCATTGCCATTTTGGGTTCGACGGGCTCGATCGGCCGCAGCACTCTGAGCGTGATCGAGAGCTATCCTGAGCGCTTTCAGGTGGCGACGCTGGCGGCCGGCAGCAATACTGATCTCGCCCTTGAGCAGGCCGTGCGCTGGAAGCCTCGCGTGCTCTCGTTGGCCAGGGAACAGGATGCGGCCACTCTTCGAGCCAAGCTTCGCAATGCGGGCCTTGCCCAGATTGAGGTCGTTTGCGGTTCTGCGGGCACGGTTTGTGTTGCCACCCATCCCGAGGTGGATTTCGTGGTCAGCGCGATCGTGGGCGTTTCCGGCCTGGAAGCGACCTACGAGGCCGTTCGCGCGGGCAAGACCGTGGGCCTGGCCAACAAGGAATGTCTGGTTGTTGCGGGCGAGTTGATTACCGCCGAGGCGCGCAAGCAGGGGAAGCCGCTCCTGCCTATCGACAGCGAACATAATGCCATCCATCAGTGCCTGCGTGGCAGCCGTATGGATGAGGATAAGAACGTCAATGAGGTTGATCGCATCTGGCTGACCGCTTCGGGCGGTCCGTTTCTAAATACACCCAAATCCGAATTCGCCTCAATTACGGTGCAACAGGCGCTCAATCATCCGACCTGGAAGATGGGCAAAAGAATCACCATCGACTCGGCAACATTAATGAACAAGGGTTTCGAGGTGATCGAGGCCTGTCGGCTCTTCCACGTGCCGCCCGAGCGCGTGCAAGTGATTGTGCACCCGCAATCTACCATCCATTCCATGGTCGAGTTCGTGGATGGCAGCATACTTGCTCAAATCTCCGTGACCGACATGCGGCTGCCCATATTGTACGCACTGACCTACCCAGAGCGGATCCCATCCGAGTTGCGATTCTCGATCATGGACTTACGACATCTGGATTTTTGCCCTCCGGATGTGAGTAAATTCCCTTGTCTGGCTTTAGCTTACGAAGCGGTGGCCGCTGGCGGCGCAAAGACGATTGCCCTGAACGCCGCCGACGAGATCGCGGTGGCTGCGTTTCTGGAGGAGCAGATCGGATTCGAGGACATCCCGCGTATCATCGAGGAAACAATGGCTGCAACGCCAGCCGGACATTTGGAATCTATACAGAAGATACTGACTCTGGACACGGACGCCCGCCTTTTGGCAAGTGAAATCGTAAAAGAGCGCCACCAAAAGCAATCGCCCATCAGGGCCATTTCGTATTAGCATTTTTGTGGAGTAACCTGAGAAATTATGTCCCAGCTTTTGTCCATCCTGCATACCGTCTTCGATATGGCTATCGTGCTCGGATTCATGATCCTGATTCACGAGTTCGGCCACTATGCGGCGGCCAAGTATTTCGGCGTCCGGGTGGAAGTGTTTTCCATCGGTTTCGGCAAGCGCCTGCTGGGTTGGACCAAGAACGGAACCGATTACCGCATCAGCGCCATTCCACTGGGCGGTTATGTGAAGATGTCGGGCGAAAACCCCATGGACGACCGCACCGGCGATCCAGGCGAGTTCCTTTCCCATCCGCGCTGGCAGCGCTTTATCGTCGCCCTTGCCGGACCGGCCATGAACATTATGCTGGCTGTAGCCCTGCTTACCGGCGTGTATATGGTGCATTACGAATACCCTGCCGATCTGGACGAGCCAGCGGTCGTAGGATGGGTGAATCCCAATACCCCCGCCGAGAGGGCGGGAATCGAACCCGGTGACAAGATTGTCCGGGTCGACGACGTCAACAATCCGACCTGGGAGCAAGTACGGGTCAAGGACGCGCTCAGCCCGAATCAGCCTTTGAACTATGCCATCGAACGCAACGGCAAGGTTACGGAGAAAATACTCGTTCCAGAGCCGTACGGCCCCAATCAGTATGGAGACATGGGTTGGGTGCCGCGAGAATCCAGCACTGCCCTGACGCTGGTCGAGCCCGGCATGCCCGCCGCCAAGGCCGGAATCAAGGTCGGAGACCAAATCCTCACTGCGAACGGACAGGATATTCCGCAATTGGGCGTGCTGATCCAGATGCTGAACCGCACCAAGGATCAGCCGTTGGATCTGGTGGTGCTTCGCAACCACAAGAGAATAAACTTCAGGGTCACACCGACCCTCGACGCCGGCGGTTCTGGACAAGGGCCGGCCTACCGTATCGGTATTGCCAGCTATCCCACCAAAGTTGTGAAGCTCAATTTCCCGGACGCGCTGCGACGTTCTCTATCGGACAATAAGAAAAGCTCTTTCCTGATTCTGGAGCTGCTGCAAAAGATGGCGCAGCGGAAGGTCTCCATGCGTCAGGTGGATGGCCCGATCGGTATCGGCAGCGCGGTTGGCGCCGCTGCCCGCGAAGAGGGCTGGACGCCGCTTCTGTTAATCACCGCCGCCATCAGCCTGAATCTTGGGATCATGAACCTGCTGCCCATTCCCATCCTAGACGGCGGAGTAATCCTGCTGCTGTTCATCGAGAGCCTGATGCAGAAAGAGATCAGCGTGCCGATCAAAGAGCGCATCTACCAGGCAGCTTTCGTCTTTCTGGTTCTCTTCGCGGTGATGGTGATTTACAACGACCTTGTCAAGACGCTGCCCGGGCTGACGCGGCTGCCGTAGGCGGCCGTTGCCTCTCTCAATTCTCACCCGTTCCGGTTGCGCGTCGCCTACAGCCTGCCCACGCCCATGTACTGAAATCCCAATGCACGAAGCCGCGACGAGTCGAGCAGATTCTTAGTGTCAATGATGATCGGCCGTTTCACCAGGTGACGGATCTTGGTGAAATCCAGCGTTCGGAACTCAGGCCAACCGGTGGCGACGATCAGTGCGTCCACTCCCTCGGCCACTCCGTAGGCAGATTCGCAATACTTCACCATGCCGTTCAGCTGCAGCCTTGCATCCGGAATCGCCGCTGGATCATAGGCCCGAACGCGCGCTCCACCGGCCAGCAGGTTCTGCGCCAGTTGCAGCGAAGCCGATCCCGCAACTGAATTTGTATGCGGTTTGAAGGCCAGCCCCAGAATCCCCACGTCCTTGTTCTGCACGGTCTGGAGGGCATCGGCCACTTTCTGGAGCAGCCGGTCCGCCAGGTTCAAATTTACCTCGCGGGCGGCATTTAGAACTTTCAGATCGACGGAGTTCTCTGTCGCCAAACCGGTCAGCGACTCCATGTCGCTCTCGGCAAAGATTCCACCCATGCCCGCGCCCGGTTGCAGGCATCGCGGAGCGATTTTCTTGTCCAATCCCAACGCCAGGGACAGGCTGACGGCGTCGGCGTTGACGTGTTCGCACAGGCTCGCGATTTCGTTGATGAATGAAATCTTGGTTGCCACAAAGGCAGTGCTCGCAACCCGCGCCAACTCCGCTGTTTCGTAATTCGTGACCAGCACCGGAACCCCGCGCATCACCAGCGGATGAAAAATCTGCTTCAGCGTCGAAACAGCCTCGCTGGAGCCTGTTCCCAGGATGATCCGGTCGGGCCAGTTGAAGTCTTCAACTGCGCACCCATTGGTAAAGAACATGGGCTGGCACACCAGTAGGCTCTTCAGCCCTTTGCCGTGCAGCGCCTGCTCAAGCTCTCTCGTCGAACCGACCCGAACCGGCGTGACCACCGACAGCACCTGGAAGCGTCCGGCCGCGACCGCGAGACGGACGGCAATTTCCTGCAATCGCGCCTCGGTATCTTCGGCCAAGAAAATCACCTGCGCTTTGCGCGCCAATTCCTCCGGATCGGCGGAGTACACCAGCCGTCCCGCGCGCACGTTGCGCCGGATCACCTCCTGCAGATTCTTTTCGTAAAAAGGAATGTTGCCCTTGGTGACTTCGGAGAGGCGTGTGGCGTCCGCATGACAACACCAGACGGGAGTGCCGAAATCGGCAAGACAGGCGGAAATAACGGTAGCGAGGTAGCCGGATCCATAGACCCCAATTTGCATATGCGCTCTTCTGATCGAAATCCGCGATCGAAATCGCGATCAAACCCGCAGCCTGGGAGCCGGCGCCCGGTCTTTGCAGCCCGTGAATCTATGCTAATCCGTCCCATAGACTTAGCAACAGGTGGAAGGTACATGTCCCGCCGGACGGCCAATTTGGCCGCGCATTGCGGTTTTTAGGGGGTTATTGCGGAACGAAATGCAGACGTGATTTCGC
>JBAVAA010000639.1:0-3627 GCA_049585515.1 Terriglobales bacterium
GTTACAAGTAATGCCGTGGTTTCTCCTCCCGAGATGAACCTCACGGGGAACGGCGTCAATCCGAACGCGCAACTGGAGGTCAGTCCAGCCACACTCAGTTTCGGCAGCGTCACCGTCGGATCGAGTGCTACCCTCCGGGCTGCGCTCACGGCCTCAGGCGCTTCTGTAACGATTTCCTCCAGCCAATCGTCCAGTTCCGAGTTTGCTATTGTCGGATTGCATCTTCCGATAACCGTTCAAGCTGGAAAGAGCCTCTCCGTCACCATCCGGTTCACGCCGAACGCGTCTGGCAAAGCCTCCGGCAAAGCGGGCTTTCTCAGCAATGCCGCGGACTCGCCAACCGTAGAACAGTTGACCGGAACGGGCATGGCTCAGGCCTCCCATAGTGTCAATCTTTCCTGGGATTCCACAGACCCGACTGCAGTGGGCTACAACGTGTATCGCAGCACGGCAAACGGAGGTCCTTACAAAATCATCAACACGGCATTGGATGCTTCGACCAACTACACCGACGATTCGGTTGTCTCCGGCATGACCTACTATTACGTCGTAACTACGGTAAGCGCTCAGGGCGAGGAAAGCGCCTATTCCAATGCGACTGAAGCAGTGATTCCAAAGTCATAGCTCTCGAATCTTTCGGCTGGGTAAAGGCGCGCTTCTTAGAAATGGATTGGCCGGTAGACGCCCGCTGTAGCTTGCCGTCTAAAGTCGCCAATGGTGAAGAGCGTCTGGATCGCTGTACGCTTCTTCCTTCCTTTGGGCGGACTCTCGCTCACACCTACCATCGCCGCCGCAATCGGCAGCACTGCGTGCGGGTTCGCTCGGCTCGTTGCGATCGACACAGACGGAATACTGACGGACGTGTTGCTGTTCAGTCCAGGCGCCGTGCGCCTCGAAGCCTCCACCGCAATTCACCATTAGTGCAAGGTATTCGATATGATTCATTGGGTGCGCATGGACCAGCGCAAAGCCCAGGACCACAAACATCGCCAGCGTAACCCCGGCGAACGTCAAAATCCACTTCGGATTCGGTTTCATTGCAGCTTCCTTCCTCTCAACAATCGGTCTCGACGCCTTTCATAAAAGCACGTGTTTCGCCAGATGCGACAACGCCTAAGTCATTGATGTAACAGTGGAATGTCCTTTGAAAACACGAGGCAGGTGGGACAGACTGTCCCCGGCCAAGCCAAGTTAGGACAGATTGTCCGAGGCTGACCGGGTGGACAAAATTCGCCTGAGACCTAGGGATCCACGCTGAAGGGCCAACTTTGACGAAAACCCGCCGTGGAGAAGAACCTCTCCACAACTGCAATTCGATGCACTATCTCCCTGGTCTTAAACCTGAAGTGACCTTCTAATTCATTGGAAACGTGTGGGTTGACGCTCATTCCGACGCCCTGCCGAATGGCACAGAGATTGCTATCTCGATAATGTGAATAAAGTCTATTACAACAATGGACTTTATTGATATTATGGCAGCGGCGGTCGGAAGGGCTGACGTGCCCGTACGGTCCGTCACCCGGCCCGCTCCGAATTAGGCAAGTTTCTGAAACTCCCAGGATGTGTTGGTTGAAGAACTGGAGAGGAGAGAACTGATCTATGAAAGCTCGTAAGCACCTGTTTCTCGCCATTCTGATCTTGGCGATATTCTCAGTCGCAGCCTGGGCGCAAGCCGCGGGCACAACCCCATCGGCTCCAACTCCGCGGAAAAAGTCCAAACCGCTGTCGGCTGCGTTGGCGCCGCCCGCGATAACCGCTTCCGAAGTGCAAGCATTGAAGGTCGCCCTGGCCGCCCAGCAGCGCCAGATTCAAGAGCTTTCTCAGCAGTTGCAACTGAGCCAGCAGAACTGGCAGCAGGTGCAGTCCAACGTGGTTGAGGCCGTCAGCAAAGCTGCCGCCACCCTAAACGAGGTCTCCCAGCAGCGGCAGGCGGTGAATGAGCTTAAGAGCGATCTGGCCGGGCTCAAAACTGTGAGCGATACCGCCCCAAACAGCGCCGTGTTGAAAAACGCCGTATTGTCACTGCAGGACTCGTTACAAGCGTCGAGTGGCGAGTCACCACAAGTGTTCAACAAACAGATGGAGAGCCCGATTACGATCCGCTTCCGCGGCATCAACATCACTCCGGGCGGATACGCGGAAGCGGCCTTCGTCCGGCGTTCCCGTGCCTTAGGCGCGGACTTGCCTACGCCGTTTAACTCCATAACCATGCCGGGCGCTTCCCAGAGCCAGTTGCCGGAGTTCTTTGGCTCAGCCCGCCAGTCTAAGATCACGACCTTCGTTGAGGGCCGTGCCGGTCACACGGACCTTTCTAGCTACGTCTCAGCCGACTTCCTCTCCGCCGGCGTTACCTCCACGTCGACGGAAACCAATGCTTACACTCTCCGTCTTCGACAGGCGTGGGGCCAGGTCAAATTCGACAACGGGTGGAGTTTCCTTGGCGGCCAAGAGTGGAGCCTGGTGACGGAGGATGCAAAGGGAATTGCGCCGGACGACGACATGGGCAAAACCAACGACGTTCGGCCCAAAACGATCGACCCGTCCTATAACGTCGGCTTCGATTTCGCGCGTCAGTATGGCATCCGCGTGACCAAGAACCTCGGCGACAAGGTCGCCGTCGCCTTCGCGCTGGAGAATCCGCAAGCCACAGTGACCACGCACGGCAACGCGAATAATTACCTGTTCGTTCAGCCTGGAGCAAGCAACAGCTACAACACCCTGGCCACCTACGGGTTCAATCCCGCGCCCGATATCATCGCTAAGATCGCTTTCGATCCGGGCTTTGGACACTACGAAGTATTCGGCCTTTTGGACCAATTCACCGGTCGCGTATTCCCGTGCGAAGACGTACTGTCCACCACTAAGTGTGGCGGAAGTTCTACCGCTGGTCCCAACCCTCTCGGAGCCTTCAACGCCTCTAAAGAAGGAGGCGGCATCGGCGCCAGCGCGCGCTGGAACTTCGCTAAGCGCGTCACTTTCGGTTTAAAAGGCTTTGGCGGCAGCGGCGTCGGACGGTATGCTCCCGGAGGACTCTCGGATGCCTCGATTAACCCTGACGGCACCGTTCATTTAATCAAGAACTTGCATGGCCTGGGCACTCTCGAGTGGCATGGCAAGAAGCTTGACATCTACAGCTACGGCGGGGCGGAGTACGCCGCCCGGACGTGGGGCATTGACAACACGAACGCGAGTAAACCCGTGCAGGTTGGCTACGGGGCGCCCGGCTTCAACAATACAGGGTGCTATACCGAGCCTGCGCCCGGAACGAGCACGTTTGTCTCAGGCCCTGTAGCAGGCAGCCTCAGCTCTTGCACCGCTGACACGCGTGCGCTCATCGAGGGAACGGTCGGCTTCTGGTATCGCTTCTATAGCGGCCCCAGGGGCAAGTTCCAGTACGGTACACAGTTCTCCTACGTCACACGCAATACCTGGTCAGGGGATCGGAGAGAGCCCAACGGGCTAGACGGGATGGTCTTCACCTCATTCCGCTATTACTTGCCATAACGCCGAAATGGTCCCGCGTGAAGGTTCGACGCGGGACCACCATTTATCCCACCTCTCTCGCTTTCCGAACGACCTACTCTTCTCTTCGAGAATTGCCGTCGGTCATCTTCCGTCTGCTTCGTC
>JBAVAA010000640.1:0-4381 GCA_049585515.1 Terriglobales bacterium
GGTCCGACAATTCGCTGCGGACGGTGGGTCCGGTGGTCATTACGCCGACAACCTCCCCGAAGTGTTCGGCAGCGCTGTTGAGGGTTGGCACACGAGCTACGCTACTTGCGAATCGCCTATGATTCGCGCCTACAGGACGCTCTCGCCTCGTTCGTCATTACGAATCCGAATCGCCTCGTCGATCCGCGAAAGGAAAATCTTGCCGTCGCCGATCTTGCCCGTACGCGCCGCTGTGGTGATCGCGTGCACAACTTTCTCAACCATTTCATCGGCGAGCACAACCTCTAGTTTCACCTTCGGGATCAAGTCCACCGTGTATTCGCGTCCCCGGTAAAATTCGGTGTGTCCTTTTTGCCGGCCATGTCCTCTGGCTTCAAAAACGGTCATGCCTTCGACGCCCACTTCGTGCAATGCGTCCTTGACCGCGTCCAGCTTCGAGACCTGAATAATCGCTTCGACCTTCGTCATGATTCTCCGCTCTATGTTCTCCGCTCTATGGTTCTCCGCTCCGCCGGTCCGATTTCCGATTCCTTTCTGATTTCTCGCTATCCCGACGACTCCCAATAGTATCCCTCTTCGCCGTGCTCGGAGAGATCGAGACCTTGCACCTCAGCGTACTCGGGAACGCGCAGGCCAATCGTGATGTCGACCAGTTTTAGAATGACCAGGGTTCCCACAATCGCCAACCCCCAGGCGATCGCTACACCGGCAAACTGATTGAGTAGCTGGTGGGCGTTGCCCTCGATCAATCCGGAAGCCAGGGTGCGCCCCTGGGCGTCCTTAAAAATTGGATTCACCGCGCTCGAAGCGAAGACGCCGGTCAGCAGAGCTCCCAGAGTTCCACCCGCGCCGTGAACTCCAAACGCATCGAGCGAGTCGTCGTAGTGGAACATAGACTTCACCTTGGTCACCATGAGGAAACAGAGAATACCGGCGGCCAATCCGATCGCGATTGCTGACATGGGCGAGACAAAGCCGGCCGCTGGAGTGATCGCGACCAGCCCGGCCACGGCTCCAGAGATCGCGCCCAGGGCGCTAGGCTTCCCGCGCTCCCACCACTCCGCCGCGCTCCAGCCGACGGTTGCAGCGGCGGCGCCAAAATGTGTGGCAACGAATGCGCTCGTGGCCAGAGCTCCCGCCGATAGCGCACTGCCTGCGTTAAACCCAAACCATCCTACCCAGAGCAAGCAGGCCCCGACGAAACTCAAAACCACGCTATGCGGAGGCATCGGTTGCTTTGGATAGCCGATACGAGGTCCCAGATATAACGCGCACACCAATGCCGACACGCCCGATGTAACGTGCACGACCGTGCCGCCGGCAAAATCCAGACATGGGAACGGGCCGCCAAGAGATGCATTCAGCAGGCCACCCTTTCCCCAGACCATATGGGCCATGGGAGCGTACACCACCAGCGACCACAGCACCATGAAAACCGCCATCGCGCTGAATTTCATGCGCTCAGCGAAGGCGCCTGTGATGAGCGCGGGTGTGATGATGGCGAACATGAGCTGGAAAATCATGAACGTCTGCACGGGAATGGTGGCGGCGTAATCGGGGTCCGGTTGCGCTCCGACGCCGCGGAGAAAGACGTTGTGCAAGCCACCGATGAAGCTGTTTCCCGGAGCAAATGCCAAGCTATAGGAGACGATGCCCCACAGCAGAGTGACGATGGCCATCAGCGCGAAGCTTTGCATCATCGTCGATAGCACATTTTTCTTCCGTACCAACCCGCCGTAGAACAGCGCCAGCCCAGGTCCCGTCATCATCAGGACAAGCGCAGAACTCGTTAGCATCCAGGCGTTGTCGCCGGAGGACTTTGCCTCGGCCACGGCCTGCTCCAGTTTCGCGATCTGGGCCGATCGCGCATCATTCGCGGCGCCGGCTGCATCCGAAGCCTGCGCTAGCGCGCCGATCGCCAATAGACACACCACCAGCAGCGTGAGACAAACCGTGGCACAATTTTTCATTGATCTCGTCTTGATTCCTCGTCTTTGACGTGCAGAATGATAACAATAGCCGACGGCCCACACTTTGTGGAATCGAAACTATTTATGCCTGTCATTGGAATTTCTTATGTGCGCGTTGGGAAGCCGCCCTGCAATTGACGCCGGAGGGCTTTCTGCGGTTGGATGGAAGCTGCGTGCCACCTCCGCCCACCATTGTCGATCCCGAATCGCGGCGGCTTAGCCGTCTGGATGCCGCTTGGCTTACCATCTGGCTACTCTTTCTCGCCGGACTAGCGGTGCTCCCTCCGCAATTTGAGTGGCACAAACAGTTGATCCTCCTCGCCATCGGCATCGTGCAACTGACGGAAACAAAGTTGATCTCTCGCTTTCCCAAGCGTGGAGTCTTCTACGTCATTCTTCTGAAGATCCTCCTGGCAACGCTGCTGATCGATCACACGGGCGAAGTCGGAATCAACAGTAGCTACTATCCTATTTATTATCTGCCGATCGTCACCGCGGCACTGTACTGCGGCCCTTGGTTGACGCTGCTCTGGACCTTGTTTGCATCTGCAGCCTACTGCTCTTACCTCTATCCGGCGATGCAGGAGTACGAAATAACTCCGGAGGCGTTGGGCTACCTCGCGCTGCGGGTCCTTTTCTTCTTTCTTGCCGCCATGGTTGTCAACCGCTTCGCGCAGCAGAGTCGGCATCAAACCCAGTTGTATCGCGATCTCGCTGAACGTCTCGCCGAAACCAATCGCCGGCTTGAGCAGGCTCAGGCCGAAGCGCGGCGTTCGGAACGCCTGGCGGCTCTTGGCCAACTGTCTGCTGGATTGGCGCATGAAATCCGCAATCCTCTCGGAGTCATCAAAGGTTCGGCGGAAATGTTGACGCAAAAGTTACAAGCCTCCGACGAACTCGCCCGCGAGTTGGCCGGTTACATTTCAGCCGAGGTCAACCGGCTCAGCGACCTGGTTACCGAGTTTCTGGACTTCGCTCGTCCGCTCCACGCCGAACCGCATCCCGCCGACCTGGTCGCCCTGCTCGATCGCGTCCTGCAAATTGTCGCAAGCCGCTTTGCCGCCAAACAAGAGCCAGGCAAACCCGTGCGTGTGGAGCGTCATTACGCGAACGAACTGCCGCTCGTGCCGCTCGACGAAAGTCTTTGTGAGCAAGCCTTCCTCAATCTTGTGCAGAACGCCTACGAAGCCATGGAGGACGACGGCCACGGCGGCACGTTGAAGGTCGAAGTTCGACGCGCTGCGCAGAATGATCGCGAAGGAGTGGAAGTCCGTTTTACCGACAGCGGTCCCGGCGTTCCCGAAGAACTGCGCGAAGAAATCTTCAATCCGTTTGTGACAACGAAGAAAACGGGCGTCGGGCTGGGCCTTTCGATCGTCTCAAAAATCGTCGACGGCCATCATGGATCGATCCACGTCGAGAACGCTCCCGAAGGTGGTGCTGTTTTCACGCTATTCTTTCCGCTGGAAGAAACCATTGCTGCCGAGCTTCACTCGGCCGGACAGCCGGTGGCGGCTGTCCCTACGCGAACGTAAACGTATGCCAACTGTTCTTATCATCGAAGACGAAGCGAAGATGCGGCGGTTGCTGGAGCTGAACCTCGGCGAGGACGGCTTCAAAACACTCTCCGCGGGTGACGCCGAAACCGGGTTGAAGTTACTTGCCTCTGAACCCGTGCACCTCGTCCTGACCGATCTCAAACTTCCCGGCATCAGTGGGCTTGAATTTCTTCAAACCGCAAAGCGGCAAAATCCGGCTTTGCCGGTGGTCGTCATGACCGCGTTCGGATCGGTGGAAACCGCGGTGGAAGCCATGAAAGCCGGCGCCAGCGATTACGTGCTCAAGCCATTCTCGCTCGCCGAGATGCGCATGGTGGTGCACAAGGAACTAGATAACTCCCGCCTGCGCGAGGAAAATCGCTCGCTGCGCGAAGCTCTGGGACAGAAGTATAGCCATCCGAACATCATCGCCGTCAGTCCCAAAATGCACGAGGTGCTGGCTACCGTCGAGCGGGTTGCGCCCACCAACTCCACCGTGCTGCTCGGCGGCGAAAGCGGCGTTGGCAAGGACCTCATTGCCCGCGCCATCCACGAAAAATCGCGCCGGGCTTCCGGCCCGTTCGTCAAGATCAACAGCACCGCGATTCCGGAGAATCTTCTGGAAAGCGAACTCTTCGGCTACGAAAAGGGAGCCTTCACTGGCGCCGCCACCAGCAAGCCCGGCAAGTTCGAACTGGCGGACAGAGGCACGTTGTTTCTCGATGAAATCGGCGACGTGCCGCCGGCGATTCAGGTCAAACTTCTCCGCGTGCTGCAGGAGCGCGAGTTCGAGCGCCTGGGCGGTACGCGCACTATCAAAGTGGATGTTCGTCTGCTCGCCGCCACCAACCGCGATCTCCGCGCCGCGCTTGA
>JBAVAA010000641.1:0-4261 GCA_049585515.1 Terriglobales bacterium
CAATACACGTGGAAGGATTTTCTTGGAGACCTGGATGAGACCCTTGGCCCAGCGCGCCTGCTGCGTCTTGAACGCAGTCATCTCCACCGGCAACTCGGCAGGACATTCGACGTCCTGCAAATAAAGAAACTTCCACCCTTTGAGCTGCGAGCGATAGGAGAGGTCGGTATCTTCGGTGAGCGTGTCATGCTCCCAGCCGCCTGCTTCATCGATGGCGCGCCGCCGCCACATGCCGGCCGTGCCGTTGAAGTTAAAAAAAACGCCACTGCGGGACCTTGCCGAATGTTCCAGCACGAAATGACCGTCAAGCAGAATCGCTTCTACCTCGGTCAGGAATGAATAGTTGCGGTTGATGTGCGTCCAGCGCGTCTGCACCATGCCGATCGCCGGATCCGTGAAATGATGGATGCACTTCATCAGAAAATCGGGGGGCGGGACGAAATCGGCGTCGAAGATGGCGACAAATTCACCCTTGGCCGTTTTCAATCCCGCTTCCAGAGCGCCCGCCTTGAACCCTTCGCGATTATCGCGGTGAATGTACGTGACCGGATGCCCGAGCGCCGCGTAGCGATCGACTAAAATGCGGGCGACCTCGACGGTCTCGTCGGTGGAGTCGTCGAGCAACTGGATATCGAGTTTGTCTTTCGGATATTCCAGCCGGCAGACGGCATCGAGCAGCCGGTCCACGACATACTGCTCGTTGAAGATGGGCAGCTGCACGGTGACGCGCGGCATGTCATCGAGATTGAAGTGAGCCGCGGGTTCGGTGGTCTTATTCTTTTTATGCTTGTAATAAAGATAGACCATCCAGTAGCGGTGGGCGCCGTACGCCGCCAATATTGTCAGCACAAAAAAGTAGGGAATCAACAGGGCCAGATCGAAGGCGTTGACCTGGTAGAGGCCCTGGAAGGTCTTGTCCAGAAAATGCTGGCGAAGATAGGACCCTAAGCCCTTGGAGGCAAAAATAACAGCCAGGGCCAGCGGCCCAGAAGTGAGCGTCAAATACATGAACTCAGCAACACCATGAATGAAGAGGAAAGACCGCAGAACAAGCATTGTACAGGATGGGCGTTAGCAGGCGCTCGGTGCGCCTTCCAAGCCGGCTAACGTCTAATGATCGACGACTGCCGACGGTTTACCGCCACTCCTCATCTACGGAGCTCAATTTCAGCTCAAACTTCTGATCGGAGCCTTCCTCCACTTTCACCGCCGTACCGTTGGCTTCCTGAGATTTTAGAAAGTTGGGATCCCGGTAGACGTCGTCGTCCACGTCCTGCCAGGCGTAGAGTGTATAGCTGCCGGGAGCGACGCCGCGAAGCGTGAAACGTCCGTGCTGATCGGTCTCTCCGGTCAGAAATCGATCGGGAAGCTTGCGGTATTTTTCTTCGGGCACGGCGACTACCGTGGCGTTGGCTACGGGATAGTTGTTGTCAACATTCTTTTCTCTTTCCACCACCACTCCCTCGATTATGCCTCCCTTAGTGCTCACCACGAGATCAAGCTCCGCTGGGCCGCTAGCCGTGAAGCCCGCGGCGATATCTTGTCCGCCCATGGTCGCTGATTTCAGGAAGAAGCCTTGCCCATCGCCTCCGACCACCTGCACGAGGTAGTTGCCGGGGTTTACACTTTTCCATTCGAAGTGACCGAAGCGGTCGACTGCCGCATTCGCTCCCAAACTATCCTGAGATATGAAGAAGCCGGGGTCATCTGGAACTTCGGCCGGGCGCAGATTGACGGCATATTGCGTCAGGTTTCCGCGGGCGTTCCAGATACGCAGATTGCCGGAGATGGTGAATGAGGACTGGGGAACCAGTTTCACGCCTTCGACATCGGCGGCAACGACGCTGATGTCCTGCCGCGCTGTGAGCAATTGCGATTCCGAGCCGGCCGACGCCCTAAGAACATACGATCCGGGGCCGACGCCGCGCACTTCAAACTGGCCATCAGAGCCTATTTCCGTGGCATTCGCCCGGTAGGAATCCCCCGCTTTGGAGATCAACTCCACGTTGGCCTTCTGGTTGGACGTGATGCCGGTAACGATTCCGCGAATCCGATACGTCTTTGCAGGCACCAGCGCGAAGTTGACCGGCATTTCATCGCCTGCCTTGAGCGTTACTGCCGCTGCTTGCAGGGCGTCGTAGGTGCCCGGGTAATAAGTGGTGAGATAGCGGGTATCGGATTTGGGTTGTTCTGGCTTGTCGTCGCTTGCGGCGTCGGGCTGCGATTTGTCGGGATGCGATGTATGGTGCGGCTGCTCGTAATCTCGGAAATCCGGAGGCGGCATAGCCACGACCCAATGCTGCCCGGGAAACAGACCGGAGAGACGGTATTCGCCCAGATCGTTCGTGGTTGCGGAGGCGACGTTTTCCCGCGTGGCCTTCCCCGGTCTTTTCTTCTGCGCAACCACATTCACACCGGACATGGGGTCGCCGTCTTCGTCCGTGACGTGTCCAGTGATGATCGCGGTGGGCAGCATTCGAAAGAGAAGGCCTTCTATCGACTGCCCGTCCTGCACCGTGACGACATTGGTGTCGGTTTTAAGTCCGCGTTCGTTGACTCCGATAAAACCGGTTCTCTCAATGAAGATGCTGTAACGCCCCGGCGGGACGTTCTCAACGCGGAAATGGCCGTCGGCGTCGGTGGATGCAGTGTAATTCGCGCCCTCCTGCTGGTTTTCCGCGACGACTTGCACCAGCGCCTTTTTGAGCGGCTCGCTGCCGGGTTCTTTCACCACCGTTCCGGCGATGGAAGATGCTTTCGTTGCGGCCTGAGGCTCCTGCGCGCTCGCCACTGAGCCTTTCTTATCCATTGCCACCAGCATGGCGCTGAGAAGGCAAACAGTAACTGCGAGGGAGCGTGTCATGGGAGTGAATCAGTGAGATGGTTCTGCCGGTCAGTTCAAAAAATATTGCCGGTACAACGTATCCCGCTGCGCCGGACGGAACCCTGCATCCCGTATGATGCGCCGCAATTCTTCTTCGGTTGTGCAGTTGGTGACGCCAGCAGCGCGGACGACGTTCTCCTCCAACATGACCGAGCCCACGTCGTTCCCGCCGAAGCGTAAGCCCATCTGGCAGACTTTCAACCCCTGCGTCACCCAACTGGACTGCACGTTCAAAAAATTCGAAAGATAGAGGCGCGAAATCGCCAGCACTTTCAAGTACTCAACCGCCGTTGCCTCATCCCAGTGCCGTCCTCCCAGCGCGGTGTTGGCGGGCTGGAAACTCCAAGGGATGAAGGCGGTAAAACCGCCCGTCTCCTGCTGCAAATCGTACAGACACTGAAAGTGGTTGATGCGGTGCTCGATGGATTCGCCGACGCCGAACATCATGGTCGCGGTAGTACGCATGCCTAGCTGGTGAGCAGTACGATGGACCAGCAGCCAATCCGCGGTCAGGCATTTCAAGCGCGCGATTTTGTATCGCACTTCATCGTCGAGAATCTCCGCGCCTCCGCCCGGGATCGAATCGAGACCTGAATCGCGCAGCCGCGCAATCGTGTCGCGCACGCTGAGGTTGCTGTATTCGGCAATTGCCAGAATTTCCGATGCGGAGTAGCAGTGCAGATGAATCTTCGGGAAGCGCTGCTTGATGCCACTCAGCATGCGTTCATGCCAGTCAATTTTAAGATCGGGATGCAGTCCTCCCTGCATCAATACACCCGTCCCGCCCAGTTCAACGGTCTCCTGAATTTTCTCGTAAATGGTGTCGAGGTCGAGAATGTACCCCTCGCTAACCCTGGCCGGGTCTCCCTTCAGAGGACGATAGAACGCGCAGAAGGTGCAATATTCCGTGCAGAAGTTGGTGTAATTAATGTTGCGGTCGATGATGTAAGTCACGGTGCCTTCGGGATGCAATCTGCGGCGAACCGCGTCCGCCTCCATGCCAATGCCGATGAGATCATCGGACCGAAACATCTCCAGAGCCTGTTGTTTGGTCAGGGACATCCTTTCACTCCACATTCATGGGTATTCTAGCCGTTGAGATGCGATCAAGGCGAGTTTTCCAAAGGGCCAATCGCTTCATCCAGCACCTGAGGTTCCAGGATTTGCCATCCTGAACAAAGCGAAGGACTTGCTTTTTGCCGCGGACAGCAGGTCCTTCGCTTCGCTCAGGATGACAAATTCAAAGCGCGGAGACAAATTCCGAGTGAGACAAAATGCGACTTTCGTTAAGCAGTCCGGCGGCGAATCTGTGGACGCGGGCGGGAAGTCTTAGGGCCCACGCCTTTGCGCCGACGTTTATATTCGAAGAGGCCGTAC
>JBAVAA010000642.1:0-1941 GCA_049585515.1 Terriglobales bacterium
TGGCCGCTCCGTAACTGCCTTCCCACCCGCTCCCGGCAGTTTCGCCTTCGGTCCATCCTCCAGCACGGCCTCCAAGTTCGGATACGCATAAATTGTTGGCGCATGGTTCGCCATCAAGCCTCCGGTATCGGCCGTCGGACCATAGTTGCTGTGCACCTCCCGCCCCAGCATGCGCAGCATCGCCATCAGCTGACCGCGATGATGCGACGTATGCGTCATCCGTCTCACCATCACCCACGCCCGCGAGCGCTCCACATCAAAGAACTTCGTATCCTCTTCCCACCACGTCTCGCTCTTGGACTGCAAGACCGCGAGCCGCTTCCCACTGTCTTCAGCGTATCGCTGGATGAACTCCAACCGCGTCTCAACCTTCGGCAACGGAGGAGAGCCCACATCGACCCCTAGCATGTTTCGAAACCACAAATCCTCGCTCACGCACTGATGCACCATCTGCTCGAGCACGCTGCGTCCCCGAGGATCCCCGTCTCGCGGCCGGACAGGAAGATCCTCATCCCGAAACTCACTCCACACGCTAACCACCTTCACCCGTTCCGTTGCGTAGGTCTCCACCACAAATGCGTATCTCATACTGGATTCTCCAGTTGTCATCCTGAGCGGCGTTCCTTGCCGCGACGGACCTGTGCAACCCGCGGCCGCATAAAGAATACGTATCTCGTCTCCGCTGATGTTACTCTAGCGTTCCACACCCATGCCCCGCCGCGCCCAACCCCTGCGCATCGCCATCGACACCGGCGGCACCTTTACCGACTGCGTCTGGATCGACCGGGGCCGCGTCCGCATGCTCAAAGTTTTTTCCACGCCCGCCGATCCCTCACTGGCCATCGTAGATGCCCTCAGCAAAATCGCGCCTGCAGGAGACTTCATCCTTCTCCACGGGACCACCGTCGGCACCAACACGCTGCTCGAGCGTAAAGGCGCCCGCACCGCGCTCGTCACTACCGCCGGATTCGAAGACGCCATCGAAATCGGGCGCCAGGCCCGCCCCAAGCTCTACGACTTTTTCTTCGACCGCATCGAGCCGCTGGTCCCGAAAGAGCTCCGCTTTGGCGTGAATGAACGCACCGCGCGCGACGGCGAAATCCTGACCTCGCCCACCGCCGAAGACTTGCGCAATCTCGCCGAGCAGGTCGCCGCCGCGAAGCCAGCATCCATCGCCATCTCCCTGCTCTTCTCGTTCGCGAATCCAAAGAGCGAACTTGAAGTCGCGAATGCTCTCGCGCGCGTGGGGGTCCCACTCTCCATCTCGCACCAAATCCTCCCCGAATTCCGCGAGTACGAACGCACCTCGACGGTAGTAATCAACGCCTACCTCCAGCCGGTCATACAGCGCTATCTGGAAAACCTGGAATCCCGCGCAAAAAGCATCCGTAGAGACGTTGCTGGCAGCGTCTCTCTCACCACAAGCACGAAAGCCCGGGGCATCAACGTCCCCGCCCCCCGCGTCTTCGTCATGCAATCCAGCGGAGGCATCACCGCGCTCTCCACCGCCGCCCGCGAACCCGTACGTACCGTGCTCTCCGGTCCCGCCGGAGGCGTGGTGGGTGCCGTCGCCACCGCCCGCGCCAGCGGCTTTGACCGCATCATCGCCTTCGACATGGGCGGCACATCCACCGATGTTTCTCTCGTTGAAGGTGAAATCAAAACCGCTACCGACGCCCAGATCACCGGCCTTCCCATCAGCGTCCCCATGCTCGACATCCACACCGTCGGCGCCGGCGGAGGCTCTCTCGCCCGCTTCGACGCCGCCGGAGTTCTTCGCGTGGGCCCCGAATCCGCCGGTGCCGATCCCGGCCCCATCTGTTATGGCAGCGGCACTCAGCCTACCGTCACCGACGCCAATCTTCTTCTCGGCCGCCTGCAGCCCACGCGTTTTCTCGGTGGCGATTTCACCCTCGATCTCGACCGCACCCGCCACATCAC
>JBAVAA010000643.1:0-9874 GCA_049585515.1 Terriglobales bacterium
CGATCGCCAGTACTAGCGCGAAATAAAAGACAACGATCACCACATCGACGGCCGATAAATGCACGAGCCTGGTTGACACGAGCAAAGCCATGGCTGGCATCATTTCAGATCCCCCGGTTGCCCGTAATAGGCCTGACTCCCGTGCTTTCTCAGAAAATGCTTGTCGTGCAAGGCGCGAGAAAGTGGCGCGGCTTCGGCAGCAATGGCAATTGTGTAATAAGCCATGCGGGCAACAGATTCGAGAATCACGGCATGATGCGCAGATTCCGAGGGCGTGGCGCCCCAACAGAATGGGGCGTGCCCAGCGACCAGCACAGCGGGGATCTTGGCGTCGCCCAGTTGGTCAAACAGACGAGTGATGGCCAGGCCCGTGTTCTTTTCGTAATCTTTCGCAATCTCTTCTGGAGTTAAATCGGCGGTCACCGGAACCTCTCCGTGAAAGTAATCCGCGTGGGTGGTTCCAAAGCAGGGAATCGGGCGGCGCGCCTGCGCCCATGCCGTGGCGAACTCGGAATGAGTATGCGTAACCCCGCCGGCATCGGGGAAGCGCTTGTAAATCTCGATGTGGGTTGCCAAATCCGAAGACGGGCGAAGCTTGCCCTCGACGACGTGTCCAGTCATGTCGGTAACAACGATATCCTCGGCGGTCATCGTGTCATAAGGAACGCCGCTGGGCTTGATGGCAATGAGGGCCTTGTCGCGAGCGATGCCGCTGGCATTGCCAAAGGTGTAGAGCACCAGGCCGCGGCGGACGAGTTCGAGATTCGCCTCCAGCACTTGTTGGCGCAGGATTTGCAGCAGCATAGATGGATTCGGCGCTTTCTGGCCAAATGGCTTGGCCGGATGGATGTTAACAGTAAACGTATTCTCACAGGAGCGTCAACTCTGACTTTGTCAACTCTTACTCGTCAACCCATCCAGACTCGGTGGGCATCGCGGACGGAAGCTATTCCTTCTTACCAGTTGCTCGTTTCGTTGACCGTGAGACGAGGTGCGTCGATTCCCGCAGAACCAGATGGGTGGTGAGCACATATTCCGTTCCGCTAGGTGAAGGGGCTTCGCGCTGCACTTCGCTGAGCAGCGCATGAAACGCCAGTCGGGCGAGTTCGGCTTGCGACATCTGCACCGTGGTCAGGGCTGGCAGCACAAACTGCGCCAGGCGAATGTCGTCAAAACCAATCACTGACAAATCCCGCGGAATGGAGATTCCGTCCTCGTAGCTCTTGCGCATGACACCGATCGCTGTCATGTCATTCGAGCAAATCACGGCGGTGGGCCGGGTGGGCCCGCTTAATAATTGTCCCAGGGCGGCGATTCCGCCCTCAATCGTGTGATCGCCTTCGACCAGCAACTTTCTGTCAACCTCAAGGCGAATCTCTTCCATCGCACGGAGAAACGCCGATTTCCGGGCCTCCGCCGATTTCAAACGCAGCGGACCGGAAATAAAAGCAATCTTCTGGTGACGGAACGCTGCGAGGTGTTGCACCGCCTGGCGAATGCCGTGCAAATAATCAATTCGAATGTTGCTGACATGCGGCCGCGCGATTCCGACATCGGCGAAAACCAGCGGCACCTTGCGCAGCTTCAAGTCTTCGAGCAGAAACTCTTCCATGCCGAAGGTCATGACGGCAACGCCATCCACGCGGCGTTCAATCATGCGGCGCACGGCGGTTTCCACCCGTTTCGGATCGTGTCCCGTGGAAGTTAGAAGAATCTCGTATTGGTGTTGTACAGCAATCCGCTCGAAAACCTGGACGATCTCAGGGAAAAATGGATTGGTAATTTCGGAAATGATGAGCCCAAAAATGCGGCTACGTCCCGAAACCAAAGCGCGAGCCTGTGTATTCGGGTAATAGCCCAGCTCCTCGACCACTTTCCAAACCCGCTTGGCCAGTTGAGGATCGACGGTAGGGACATGATTGATGGCCCGCGACACGGTTGCGGTGGATACCTTGGCGCGTCTGGCGATCTCACGGATGTCCATAGCTTGAATCGAGCGAATCAACTCTGTTGGGCGGCATCACTCTCGCGGAACGCACTGCCTGATGCTATTTCGTCGAAAACTTGTACACGGTTATCGAATGATAATGCTGTCCCGGCTCCAGAACCGTCGATGGAAAATTCGGGTGATTCGGCGAATCGGGAAAATGCTGGGTCTCCAGGCATAGAGCCGACCGAAAACCGTAGGTCTTGCCGCCTTTGCCATGAATATCGGCATTAAGAAAGTTCCCGGTGTAGAACTGAACTCCGGGCTGGGTAGTCCATACTTCGAGAACGCGGCCGCTCTTGGGCTCATAAACCCGCGCCGCCAGCTCCAATTCCCCCGGCTTTCCGCCGTTCAGAACCCAGTTGTGATCGTAGCCCCTGCCGAACTTCAATTGCTCGTCGTCATCTTTGATGCGTGCGCCAATAGCCGTCGGAGTGGAAAAATCGAATGGAGTTCCCGTCACTTTCCGCAGTTCTCCAGTCGGAATCAGCGTGGCATCCACCGGCGTGAATCGATCGGCGTTGATCACGACCTGGTGCTGGAGTATGTCGCCGTTGCCCTCACCGGCAAGGTTAAAGTAAGAGTGATTGGTCAGGTTGAGAATGGTCGGTTTGTCTGTGGTCGCGCTATAGTCGATTTTCAATTCGTTATCACTGGTGAGCATGTACACCACTTGGACAGACAGGTTTCCGGGATATCCTTCTTCACCGTCTTGGCTTACGTAGGTGAGTTCCAGGGCCGGGCCAGCGTCTCCGGACACATCTTTCGCCGTCCACAAGCGTTTATTGAAGCCTCGATTGCCGCCGTGAAGATGGTTCTCGCCGTTGTTCTTGGCCAGCGTGTACGCAACACCACCCAGCTCAAACTTGCCGTGTGCGATTCGGTTTCCATAACGGCCAATGATGGCTCCGAAGTAGGATTTACCATTCGCATATTCGCTGACGGTGTCGTATCCGAGCACAACGTCCGCAAGCTTCCCGCTGCGATCGGGAACTCTGAGAGAGACAATCGTGCCCCCGTAATTGGTGATTGTTGCCTGAAACCCACTCTCGTTGGTAAGTATGTACAGATCCACCGGCTGGCCGTCTTCGGTCTTGCCAAACCCTTGGTTTTGCATCTTTGATCTCGCCTCTGCGCTGGTGCCGGAGATGCCGATCGCGACGAAGTAAAACAAACACAGCCTGGTAAACGTTATCCGAAATCTCACGACCGGAATTATACTTCTTGTACCCATATGTTCTCTTGTCTCGGAGTTTCGCGCAGAAGATTTATGCAATCGGCTTCATTGGTGACCGCGGGCATTGCGATGCCGAATCGCTGGCTCACGGGAGTGCGCGCCTCGGACCAGTCGCCGCAGCCGCTGGAACTGTTTGATTACGGCGATGTGGCGCTGGCGAGCGAACTTCACGAAAAACAGCTTGAGGAAACCCATTCCGTACTAATGGGGTTGAGCGATGACAGCCTGCTGAAGCCGTTTCGCCAGATGAGCGGGCAACCTGCCCCCGGCGATGACTTGGGCGGCTGGTACCACTACAATCCCGATTACAAATGGGGTGACGAGGCCGGTTTCACTCCCAGCTGTACTTTTGGCCAATGGGTCTCGGCGCTCGCACGCATGTATGCCATCCGCCCGGACCAGGCAATACGGGACAAAGTGCTGCGCTTGAACCGCTTGTATGCCAAGACGATTTCCGACGACTACTATGAGAAGAACCGTTTCCCCACATACTGCTATGACAAATTGGTCTGTGGCTTGATCGATTCGCACCGCTACGTTGGCGACCCGGATGCTTTCTCGATTCTGGAGCTTACCACCAACACTGCATTGCCTCACTTCCCGGAGCATGCCGTGGAACATGGAAAACAATGGCGCCCTCAGAAGGACCAGACATGGACGTGGGACGAGTCTTATACGATTTCAGAAAACCTCTTTCTGGCATATCAACGCGGCGCCGGAGCGCGGTACCGTGAACTCGGACGGCAGTATCTCTACGATGAATATTACGAACCACTGGCCGAGGGCCGCAACGTACTGGCCGGCAGACATGCTTATAGCTATGTGAATTCGTTGAGCTCCGCCATGCAGGCGTATTTGACTTTGGGCAGTGAGAAACACCTGCGCGCGGCCAGAAACGGTTTTGAAATGCTCTGCAAGCAGAGTTTTGTCACGGGGGGCTGGGGGCCGGATGAGGCGCTTTGTGGACCGGACAGTCCAGATATTGCCGCCAGCCTGACCAATACGCACGCGAGTTTTGAAACACCCTGTGGCTCGTATGCGCACTTCAAGCTCACGCGCTACCTCCTTCGCGTGACCCGCGAGTCGCGATACGGCGACAGCATGGAGCGAGTGATGTACAACACGGTGCTGGGTGCGAAGCCGTTACAGGCTGACGGCAGGACCTTCTATTACTCCGATTACAATTTCAAAGGACATAAGTTTTACAGGGACAATCAGCATTGGGCGTGCTGCTCGGGCACGTTGCCGCAAGTGGCAGCCGACTATCGCATCAATACCTACTTCCGCGATTCGCGCGGCGTCTGGGTGAATCTCTACATACCGTCCACACTGCGATGGACGCAGGATGGCACCGAGGTCGCGCTGACACAAAAGAGCCTGTATCCATTCGACAGCATGGTTCAGTTTGATCTGAAGACCTCGCGCGTCACGGATTTCAACTTGAGTTTCCGGATTCCCGCATGGGCGGCCGGGGCCTCAATCTCCGTAAACGGCCGCCGTATGCCAATTCCAGTAACTCCCGGGAGTTTCGCGACTGTTGGTCGCCAATGGAGGACTGGCGACCGCGTCGAACTCGATATGCCCATGACGATGCGACTCGAAGCTGTCGATGCACAGCATCCTCAGATTGTCGGGTTGGTATTCGGGCCGGTCGTACTGTTTGCGATCACCGACAATCAACCTGACAATCAACCGTCGCTAACCCGTGCCGACTTGCTGGCTGCCAAGAGGACGGACCAGCGAATCTGGCAAGTGAGAACCGATAGCGCTCCGATCAGAATGCTGCCGTTTACCGATATTGGCGAAGAGCAATATTCGACTTACCTGCGCGTCACATAAAGTCAGCCAGGAGAGCACCGGACGTCCCGCACCGGCTGCTCGGCCCGGACGCTCGCAGCTCTACAGAGATTTGTGAAATCGACTGGGAATCTAATGTCGTACCTGATTCAAAATGTCTTAACCCGGGCCCTGACAGGCGCTGTGGCGCTGCTCCTGTTCTCCGGGCTTCACGCGTGTCCGGGACCCGGTAATTCCTCTTCCGTTACGCCTCCGGCACGTTCCGCCGCCGTCTATTATCTCGATTGTGCGGCCAGCCATGATGGCGATGGGAAGCAGGCTACGCCGTGGAATTCTTTGACGAGCGTGAATGCGTTCACTTTCATCCCCGGCGATCATTTTCTGCTTAAGCGCGGCACTTCTTGCAACGGGGCCCTCGCGCCGCAGGGCTCCGGTACGGCGAACGCTCCCATCGTGATCGATGCTTACGGAACGGGCGCGCAGCCGGTCATCAGCGGAGGTTCTGCCGAGGAAGCCCTGAAACTGTTCAACCAGCAATACTGGGAGATCAACAACCTTGAGGTCACGGGTGGCAACCGGTATGGCGTTTACGTTTCCGGCAACACCGCCCACCAGAGCATCAATCACATCTACCTGAGAAATCTGAACGTCCACGGCGCCACCTACACGTCCGCCAAGCGCGCCGACTCTGGTGAAGTCTATATCTCCGCCAATGCAGCCGGAGAAATCTTGAATGACGTTCTTATCGACGGAGTAACGGCCCATGACAGCCAAGTCTCAGAAGGCATATTTGTGAGCGCTGGCGGTGCATGGATCGAGGGAAATGGGGTTGCCCAGCCTCTGGGGAGCAACATCACGGTGCAGAATTCGACAGCGCACGATATTTACGGCGATGGGATTCTCATCTCGGAGTTAAACAACGGATTGCTGCAGATGAATGTGGTATATAACAGCGGGCTTTGTACAAAGTGCACTGGCAGTACGCCGGTCGGTCTTTGGGAATGGTATTGCCATACTTGTACCGTTCAGAATAATGAGTCGTATGCCAACCAGAGCTGGGGCGGAGACGGAGGAGACTTCGACATCGACTATTTCAACAACAATAATGTCGTGCAGTACAACTACGGGCACGATTCCACCGGCTATTGCGTGGCTTTTTTTGGCGCTGGGGGAAGGGCAAGTATCGACAATATTTTCCGGTACAACGTGTGCTCCAACGACGGCCAGAGAAGCGATCTGTCGCAACAAGGGGAGGTTTTCGTTCATACCTGGGACAGGGGTTCACTGGACGGTGTGCAAATCTACAACAACACGTTCTACTGGAACCCCGCATCGAATGCGGCGGCTTTCAGCACCAGCACTGCAACCTATTCGGGCAGTGACCCACTCTTTTTTAAGAACAACATAATCTATGCCACCGTTCCTGGCATGATCGAGACTAGCGCTGCTTTCTCGCTCGACAACAATATCTATTGGACGACTTCAACATCTCCGCCTACCTGGCAAATAGACGCTGACACCTATGCCAGTTTCAGCGCGTACCAAGCTGGAGTGAAGCAGGACCTTCACGGCTACTTTATCGACCCTATGCTGAGCAGCCCGAACTATCACACTGTGGGAAGGCCAGCCACCGCTTTCCATTTGTTACCGGGATCTCCTGCCGCGGGCGCAGGTGCCAATGTTTGTAGCGGTATCAGCGGATGCTCCATGGGCACGCAGGATTTCTGGGGACACCCGCTGCCTAACGGAACTGGATACAGCATCGGGGCATATCAAGGACCATGAGAATCTTCACGGCTGTGTGGACCGTGCTTCGGCCCTATTCGTGTGCATGCTGGCTTCTATTAACACTCACGGCTCTTGCATCCATTCCTGGTTGCCATCAGGATCGAACTGCAACACCGTTGATGGACTTTGCGCTGCCACAAGCTCGGGGTGGCGTCTTTCATTTGCGCGCGGAGCATCCCCATGCGGTACTTCTTGCTTTTCTGCAAACTGTACCTGACACTGCGGATACGCTGTCGCGCCAGGAAGTTGGGTTTCTGCTGAGCATGCACCATCAGTACAGCGGGCGCGGATTAAGAGTCGTGATCGTTGATTCGTCGGCACTAGTCGCCAGCCATGCGCCCAAACATGATGCGCTGATCAATGCCAGCTACGACTGGCAAGTTGACATTCCGCTGCTGGAGGATGACGGCAATCGCGTGGCGAGAATTTGGGGGCTCACCCAAGTGCCCACGCTGATACTGCTGGCGCCCAATGGAAGTATTGCGCAACGTTGGTACGGGTTGACGGGTCCCGCAATTCTCGCGCAGGGCATTCAGAAGGTGTGCGGGGGGCGCTCCGGCCACAACGGAAATTCTGCACCCTAGATCAAACACGCCTTCGCAACGCTTGCGGCACGAAAACTCGGGCATGCATTCTTTAGGTTCTGTACATTTTGCGGCATACCGCCATTTCGCCACCGGTACTATACATATATACGAATGTCGCCAAATCGGATCAGGGGCACACGAACAATGTAGAGCGGACGCTTTAGCGACGCTTCAGAATCGAGTGGCTCTCCCGCATCGTGACACCTATATGAACGGGATTGAAAACAAATGACCGTATCAACGCCTCGTTGGAACCTCGGCCGTCATGTGTTTGGAGTGGCTGCTTTGGCCTTTGGCCTCATCACACTCTCCTGGCACAATTACAACGCCTCGCATCAATTGCGTTACGTTGTCTACACCGCAGCCGCTGCCCAGATCTTCGGTGGCGCTGCGATTCAATTCCGCCGGACCCAGAAAACGGGCGCAGCCGTCCTTGGTGCGGCTTATCTTGTGTTCGCCTTACTGTGCGTGCCAGGAATCGTCGCCAAACCGCAGATCTACAATAGTTGGGGCAACTTCTTCGAGCAGTTCTCTCTGCTTACCGGAGCGGCAATCGTATATGCGCGCTTGTCATCGGCGTGGTTACCGGAAACCCTTAAGCGCATCGGCCGCATTCTGTTGGGCATCTGCGTCGTTTCCTTTGCCCTCGAACAGGCGTTTTATCTTGACGCTACCGCCAATCTTGTTCCGAAGTGGCTTCCGCCAAGTCAGATGTTTTGGGCGATAACAACGACTGTTCTGTTCGCGCTTGCAGCTGTAGCTCTTCTTACGAATCGAATGGCCCTGCTCGCGACTCGCCTGCTGACAATGATGCTCGTGATCTTTGGGCTACTCGTGTGGGTACCGTTGGTTCTCTCGAATCCCCACAGTCATACGAATTGGAGCGAAAACGTCGAGACCTTCGCGATTGCCGGAGCAGCATGGATTCTCGCTGATCTCCTTGGCGGGTATCGGCTTAATGACCATCGCCCGCGATGACGTGTGTGTGCCATCCTGGCCCATGAAGGGCTCTGCCGGCTTTGGTCCCGGTTAGCTTGCCCTTTTCGAATTCGAGTTGACCGTTTACGAAAACATACTTTACCCCCTCGGAAAGCTGAGCCGGATTCTCGTAGGTAGCTTTGTCCTGGATCGTCGCCGGATCAAAGATTGTTATGTCGGCAAAATAGTCCTCTCTTAATATTCCGCGATCGCGAAGGCGCTCCCGCTGCGCCGGAAGCGAAGTAATCTTGCGGATAGCCTGCTCCAGCGGAAGCAGGTGTTCGTCGCGAACGTAATGGCCGAGGAAGCGCGGCATTGTTCCGAAAGCACGGGGATGCGAGTGAGGCTCGTAGAGTGGACCGTCCAAAGATAGTTCGCTGGCATCCAGGCCGATCGTGGTCCACGGTTGTTTCAATCCGTAACGCAGGTCGTCTTCATTGGCAATGAAATAAATCGCTCCTGTCTGAGCCTTATCGGCCAGAACCAGGTCGAAGAGAGCATCGAGCGGCTCTTTGTTCTGTTCCGCGGCGATTTGATCGAGCCTCTGGCCGTCATATTTCTTCAAATCAGGATTCTGAATTCCCGAAACTAATATGCCCGCGGCTCCGCCACTGCCCAGATATAGGTTCTCCCAGTTGTCGTGTTCGGTCGCCATTTCTTGCTTGATCTTTGCGCGCATCGCGGGATCTTTGAGACGGGCCAGCAGCTTTTCGCTGCCGCCGTCAGCTATCCAGGGCGGCAAGCTCGAGGCTAGCGCAGTGCCGCCGGCAACGTAGGGATACATATCGGCAGTTACGTCTTGACCGGCGTCACGCGCGCTTTGAATCATCGACACAATCTTCGGCATTGATCCCCAGCGCGGTTTGCCAACTACCTTGAGGTGAAAGATTTCTACTGGCAAATGTGCTTCCCGGCCGATGCGCAGGGCTTCTTCAATCGCCGCGACCTCGCTTCGTCCTTCGCTGCGCATGTGGCTGGCGTAGATGCCTCCATATTGAGAGGCGGTTCTGGCCAACTCGATGAGTTCCTCAGTCTTTGCGTAATGCCCGGGGGGATAGATGAGGGCGGTAGAGATACCAAAGGCCCCTTGTTGCATCGCTTGGGCGACCAGATCTTTCATCTTGGCTAGCTCTTCTCCGGTAGGGGCACGGTCCTCATCTCCCAGCACAGCCTCGCGGACCTGCGCCGCGCCGACATATGTTCCGATGTTGAGCGGTGTGCCCGTCTTTTCCAGACGCGCAAAATATTCGGATAATGTGGACCAGTCGACCTTCAGGTGATACGGCTCGAGGCCCGGCTGGAGCGAGGCCAGAGTAAGTGCGTTCTGTGGAGCGATGGAGCCGCCTTCGCCGGTGATTTCGGTGGTAATTCCCTGTGACAGTTTGCTCAATGATCGATTGTCAATCAGCAAGGCCATTTCGGACTGGCCCAGCATGTCGATGAATCCAGGCGACACGACAAGTCCTGAGGCGTCGATAACGCGCTTTGCCGTCGCTTGAC
>JBAVAA010000644.1:0-2233 GCA_049585515.1 Terriglobales bacterium
GATAACAACAGTTGACTTCCGGTTAGCCCGTCATCCGGCAACAATCGTCAAGGTGTCAAGGACAGCCAAATTCTTATGTTTGCCGACTTGAACACTTGAACAAAGCGTGATTTGCTGGAACGAGGAAGGTTGTGCAACGGGCTAAAGCGCGATTGATTTCCATTCAGTTACAAGATGCTCTGCAGTGCGCCACGCGAGGGCTTGAGCGGTTAGGGTTGGATTTCTTGCACCACTGGTTCCCATGACGGAAGCGCCGAGGATGCCGAGGTTTGGCGTTTCATGAGAAAAGCCCCAGCGGTTGACGACATTGGTCTCTGGGTTATCGCCCATCCTGGTGCCCCCATAGGCGTGAGTGTTTATTGCGATGGCGGCCAGAGGCGCTCTCTCGACAGCGATGGCTCCGGCCTCACGCAACCATTGCTCAGCCTTACCCTGTATGAACAGCATGGCACGTTTCTCATTTTCCTTGAGGCTGACGGTTACACGACAAACTGGGTAACCGAGCGGATCTTTGACTTCCGGATCCAGGTCGAGGAAGTTATCTTCGTACGGGAATGTAGAAACCTGTGTGTAAGTAGCGGCCCAGCGGCTTGCATTCTGTTTCACAAAAGCTTTCCAAGACGAGCCCCAGCGTGGTGTCTTGCCGAATGTCGACATGCTGGCTGCCTCGATGGGTTTCAATTCCATGGGCACATGTATGCTCCCGCCGCCGATAAAGCCAAGTCCGGTGTGGTCGAAGTTGTCATCCGCCCAATCGTCGATGGCGGTCCCCTGTGCGGGCGTGCCGTACCAACGATTCACGTCGTAGGGAAACAGACCGACGACGCCGGACCACGCTCCCCATCCTTGCGAATGAGAAATGTAGTGCAACCCCACTTGACCATGGTTATTTGAAAGACCTTTCGGATAGGCGCTGGACTTGGATAGCAATAGAAGGCGTGTGTTCTCGTAGGTATAGCTTGCCAGCAGCACAACTTCTGCAGGTTGGAAATATTCTTGATTTTCCTTTACAAAGCGCACGCCAGTCACCCGCCCTTGGTTATCGGAATCAAGGGCAATCACATGCGCTTGGACGACTACTTGCAGATTCCCGGTAGCCATGGCTTCTGGAATTGTCGTCACCGCAGTCGAGTTTTTGGCGCTGACGGGACAGCCGCCGCGGCCGCAGAATCCATGGTAGTAACAGGCGCTGCGGTCATTCCGAGGTAAGGAATTGATCGCTGCAGGGGGAGGAAAACTGTGCCAACCCAGGTGACGAGCCGCCGCGGCCATTTTGTCGGCGAGGCCGGCGCTCCGCAATGGAGGCATCGGAAATTCTCGTTGGCGGGGACTCTCGAAAACGTTGCCGGCCTGATCGATCGTTCCTCGAATATTTCCTGCCTTGCCGGATACACCGATGGCGTATTCCACTTTGTCGTAGTACGGCTCTAGTTCTTCGTAGGAGAGCGGCCAGTCTTCGACCGTGGAGCCCTGAGGAATTGCCGAAGGCCCATACCTGCGGAGGGTCTCACTACGCACCTTGAAATCCCAATCCTTCAGGCGCCAACTTTGAGCCCAGTAGTGTAGGGAGGTACCACCCACACCATTCATCATCGGATGGTAAGCGGGACGCGGCAAAGCGGGACCGTTCGGTCCATTACGCGCGGTGGGTACTTCCCGGTTCGCTTTCTGCACGGCGTGGGGCCAGTTCCGCACGTTGTTTCGAATCTCGTCAGGAAGATGGTCTTCAGGCTGGAACCAGTCGCCCGCCTCCAGCCCAACTACTCTTAAACCGGCGCGAGCAAGCGGAAGCACGGCAAGTCCCCCGGCTGCCCCCAGGCCAATCACGACGACATCTGTCTTCGGTAGCTTAATGAGCGCCATGCTTCCACTGTTTCACGGACATTCTCGAACGGGGTGTCTTTGCGTCCAGCTTCTGCATCGCTGGACTCGCATACAGCTTGGGGCCCGGGTAGCCAATCAGATCCCAGCCCACGAAGTTTGTGTTTCCGCCATAAGAGGGATCCCCAAACATTCCTTCCCTCGTGTGAGCAAGAACCAATTTGAAGAAAGCCCCGCTCTCTGTGAATCCGCTGGCTGACGAGTTCTGTTCGAACTCGGTGAGAATCTTGTCTTGGCCCGCAGGAGGAAGCGAAGCGAAGTATGTGCCTGAAATTTTCTTAGCGTAGGAGTCTAGGGCTGCTAGGCCGGACTCGTAGGTGCCCTTGGAAGATCGATAGGCGTCGGCTAAAGC
>JBAVAA010000645.1:0-4310 GCA_049585515.1 Terriglobales bacterium
ACCGAGAACTGGGAACTGAGAACTGGCCTTAAACTCTGCGCCGTTTCGGCGGCCGACAGCCATTATGCGGAATCGGCGTCGTATCTTTAATGGACCGCACTTCGATTCCCGCCGAGGCGAGCGCCCGAACAGCCGACTCGCGCCCCGAACCCGGCCCGCTTACCCGCACATCTACACTGCGAACTCCATGATCGCGGGCCATGCTCGCGGCATTCGCCGCCGCCTGCTGCGCGGCAAACGGAGTCCCTTTGCGCGATCCGCGAAAACCAAGCGATCCCGAACTCTTCCATGCCAGCACATTGCCGGTCATGTCCGTGATGGTCACGATGGTGTTGTTGAAAGACGCCTGCACATGCACCAGCCCATGAGGGACGTGCTTGCGCTCTTTCTTCTTGAACGTCTTCTTTTTGCCCTTTTTCTCGGGCGCCGCTGGGGCGCCTGCTGCTGCTGGTTTTGCCATGGTAGCTGCTAGCTCCTAGCCACTAGCTCCTAGCCAGAAGCTAGAAGCCAGAAGCTGTTCTTATGCTTTTGCCGTCTTCTTCTTCTGCGCCACCGTACCCTTGCGCGGCCCCTTACGGGTTCTCGCGTTGGTGTGCGTGCGCTGTCCGCGAACCGGCAGGTTCCGGCGATGGCGGAATCCGCGATACGACCCGATTTCGATGAGCCGCTTGATGTTCATCGAAACATCCTTGCGCAGATCGCCTTCCACCGAACCCTCCGCCTCGATCACCTGGCGGATGCGGTTGACCTCGTCTTCTCCGAGGTCGGAAACTTTCTTCATCGGATCGACGTTCGCCGCGTCCAGAATGCGCGCCGCCCGCGAGTTGCCGATGCCGTAGATGTAAGTCAGCGCGATATTCGCGTGCTTGTTGCGCGGAAGATCGACGCCTGCAATACGTGCCATAAGTTTCTAACCCTTCTGGCTTCTAGCTTCTGGCTTCTGGCGAGCACCTGGGTCTTGGCGTTTGCCAGAAGCGAGCAGCCAGAAGCTGTTCTTAGCCTTGTCGCTGTTTGTGTTTCGAATTCTCGCAAATCACCCGCACCACTCCCTTGCGGTGGATGACCTTGCACTTGTCGCAGATTTTCTTAACCGACGCTCGTACCTTCATAACTTGACCTATCTGTAGCGCCGGCGGGCGTCTCGCCCGCCGCTTACCCATCACTTGTAGCGGTACACAATCCGCCCGCGATTCAGATCGTACGGAGAAAGTTCGACCGCGACTTTGTCTCCCGGCAGAATCCGTATAAAGTTCTTCCGCATCTTGCCGGAAACATGAGCCAGTACCTGGTGTTTGTTTTCCAGTTCCACCTTGAACATGGCATTGGGCAGCGGTTCGACAACCGTCGCCATCACTTCAATCGCGTCTTCTTTACTCATCGACTCCTTAAAATCAGTTCTCAGTTCCCAGTTCTCAGTTCTCAGCATTAATTCCAACAGCTCTCACTGAGAACTGAGAACCGGGAACTGAGAACTTCTCTTCACTGGGTCAATATCATCGGCCCTTGCCGCGTTACCGCCACGCAATGCTCAAAGTGCGCGCTGTAACTGCCGTCAAGCGTCACGGCCGTCCACTTATCGCCCAAAACCTTGGTCTCGGGACCGCCCGAGTTCACCATCGGCTCAATCGCCAGCACCATGCCTTCGGTCAACTCCGCGCCCTGGCCCTTTTTGCCGAAGTTCGGGATCTGCGGCGCTTCATGCAGCTTCGTCCCGATCCCGTGCCCGACAAATTCCCGCACCACGCTGAACCCATTCGCTTCCACGTGCTTCTGGATCGCCGAGCCCACGTGTCCAACCGTGTTGCCGATCTTTACCTGCTCGATGCCTTTGTAAAGCGACGCCTCGGTTACTTCGAGCAGCTTCTTCAACTCCGGCGTCAGCGTTTCGCCCACCGGCAGAGTGATCGCCGCATCTCCATAGTACCCGTCGTAAACCACGCCACAGTCGATGGAAACAATGTCGCCCGTTTTCAGCGCCCGCTTCTCCGACGGGATACCGTGCACAATCTCTTCATTGATCGAAGTGCACAGCACACATGGATAGCCGTAATAGCCCTTGAACGCCGGCACGGCCCGCAGTTCCGCGATCAGTTTCTCCGCCGCCTTTTCCAGATCCATCGTAGTAACGCCCGGCGCCACGATGGTTTTCAAGTGGTTCAGAACCTGGCGGACCATCTGGCCGCTCCGCCTCATCTTTTCGATCTCTTCCGGCGACTTGCGGACGATCCGGTCTTCTCCAAAACTCATCATTGATCGAACTTAAAAGAGTCGCACTTCAGGGACTCAAACTTCAGATTCCGACTTCGCCGTTACCTTTATTCTTCTTGAAAATGCCGGTCAATCACCGCGAAAACCTGCGCTGTAACCTCATCGATCGCCCGGTCCGCATTGATCGCCACGAGCCGCCGCTGCGCCCGGTAGTAATCCACCACGGGCCGCGTCTGCGTCTCATACGCCGTCAATCGTTCGGAGATAACTTCCTCGCGATCGTCGTCGCGGATTACCAGCTTGGATCCGTCACAATCGCACAATTCATCGACACGCGGTGGCTGAAAGTGGATGTTATAGAGCCGTCCACAGGTGGGACACGAACGCCGGCCGGTAAGCCGCAACAATAGTTGAGTATAATCCACGAGCAACTGGATCACAACCGGCGGACACTTCTTCGATTTGTCAAAGACCTCTTTTTCCAGGAAGGCATCCAGCCATCCTGCCTGGGCGGCTGTCCGGGGAAAGCCATCCAGCACAAATCCGCGCTCACAGTCGGCCCCCCGCAGGCGGTCGGCCACAATCCCGTACATCAAATCGTCGGGAACCAGCTCGCCGCGCGCCATGATCGCTTTGGCCCGAAGGCCGAGCTCGGTTCCCCGCGCCACGTGCTCCCGCAACAGATCGCCCGTCGATATCTGCGGGACGCCGTATCGCTCCGCAATCTGCTTGGACTGCGTGCCCTTTCCGGCCCCCGGGGGACCAAGAAGAATCACCGGTCCGATATTTCTGTTTCGCGCGGTCTCAATGGCCGATGAAATGGCCGTCTTGTTGGCCATCGTATTTCCCTTCGCGGAAATACCGCCATGCTCCGCGCCTCAAAACCAGTTCTTAGTTCCAGGTTCTCAGTTCTCAGAAAAAACCAAAGGTTCCGCAGCTCTTTCTGAGAACTGACAACTGGGAACTGAGAACTCTTACCACGTCCTGCGTCCGCGAATCCGCCCGCTCTTTGGCGTGAATCCGTCGTAGTGCCGCATGATCAGCTGCGCCTCAATCTGCGTGACCGTGTCCATCGCAACTCCGACGACGATCAGCAGCGAAGTCCCGCCAAAATAAAAATTGACGCCCAAACCGTTCGTAACCCAGGTGGGCAAGCTCTCAAAGAAGCGCCCCAGCAGCGGCAGATGGTTGAGCTTGATGCCGGCGATCATCCACTCCGGAATCAGCGAAATCAGAATCAGGTAGAGCGCGCCCACCAGCGTGATCAGGGTGAGAACATCGTTGATGAAGTCCGAAGTCCGCTTCCCCGGCCGGATGCCGGGAATAAAACCGCCCCACTTCCGCATGTTGTCCGCAACCTCATTCGGGTTAAACACGATCGAAATGTAGAAGTAGGCAAAGAAAACAATTCCCAGACAATAGAGCAGCGTATACAGAGGCTCGCCCCAGCGCATCGCATCCAAAAGCGGTCCGACGACTTTGTTGTTGTGAAACGCCGCGCCCATCATCTGCGGCAACGCAAGAATCGAAGACGCGAAAATCACCGGCATCACGCCGCCGGCATTCACCCGCAGCGGCAGGTGCGTGGACTGCCCGCCCATTACTTTGCGCCCAACCACGCGCTTGGCGTACTGCACCGGAATCCGGCGCTCGCTGCGTTCCACAAAAACGATGAATGCCACCACCGCGATCATCAGCACGAGCAGCATGATGATGGCCGGGGCCGTGAAGACTCCCCACGCGTCGGTTTGCACCTTCTGGTAGAGATCGGCCACGCCCCGCGGCAGGCCCACCACAATGCCGGCGAAAATCAGCAGCGACATGCCGTTGCCGATGCCGCGCTCGGTAATCTGCTCGCCCAGCCACATGATGAACGCGCTGCCCGTGGTCAGCGTGAGCATGGTCATCAGGATGAATCCTGGGCCGGGAGTGTTGACAAAGTCGCCCGCCTTCTGCAGGCTGATGGCGATACCGAATGACTGCACCGCGCTCAAGATCACCGTCAGATACCGCGTCCACTGGGTGATTTTCTTGCGCCCCAGTTCGCATTCTTTCTGCAGCTTGGCCAGCGGCTCATAGACCACGGTCAGCAACTGCAGAAT
>JBAVAA010000646.1:0-1683 GCA_049585515.1 Terriglobales bacterium
GAGCATGCGGTAGTGCCGCCGCATGTCCAGAAATTCGATCGAGAACACGTCCGCCGACCGCCGCATCTCTTCCGCGCTCATCAGCAGCGGCGCCCGATGCTTCTGCTTGCCCCACCATTCCACCGCCGGAGCCAGTGCCTCAATCGCAGCGAACGAAGTCTCGCCGAGCACGCACAGCAGATTCACGTCCGAGTGGTCGGCAACATAATCGCCCGCCGCCGCCGACCCATACAGGATCACCGCTCGCAGGTTCGTTCCTGCTGCCGCCCGCATCCGTTCGACAAAATCGTTAATCAGTTTTTCCGGAACCATACCGCGCCTCTCACTCTCTGGCCAGTTGAGCGATGGTCGTCTTGCCCGTCACCTTTGGACGGGGCCGGGCGGGGACGCCCGGCACTCCACTACCAACTACCACCCGCGCCGCCGCCACCAGTGCTTCCGCCGCCAAACCCACCGAAGCCTCCTCCACCAAAGCCGCCTCCGCCACCACCGCCGAAACCGCCAAATCCACCACCGCGGCCACCGCTGTTCAAGAGCATGCCCCAGAGCAATCCCGACCAGAATCCAGATCCGCCCCCGCCTCGCCCGCTCCCGCCGCCCCGGAATATGGCTCGCAAAATTGGAATCACAATAAAAACAAAAATGAGAATGAGGATTACAACCCACCCACCCCCAATACCCGACGCGGGTTGCCGTCGCGAGGCAGGAACGGGAGGCTGATTATCGAGCGTAACGCCCGCATCCTGCGCAATCACCGAGGCCACGCGCGAAGTGATCAGCGAGACCGCGCCTGCGTAATTCCCAGCGCGCAAGAATGGCACCATCTCCCGTCCGAACCCACCTACTTTCCCATCCGGAAGGATCGGCTCTAAACCGTATCCCACGGATGTCCAGTACTTATGATCCTGCGTCGCCAGCAAGATCAGCACACCCCGATCGCTGCCCTTTTTTCCGATTCCCCACTTTTGATAGAGCGCGACCGCATAGCTCACAGGATCCTGGCCATCCAATGACTTCACCGTCACTACGGCCATCTGCGCATTTGCCTTCTCCTCCACCTGATGGCAAAGATCGTTCAACCGCGCCTGGGTAGCCGCGTCCAGCACTCCCGCAAAATCATTGACGTAGTTGCTCGGGTGTAGAGAATTGATGGGCTCGGCGGCAAGCCACACTGCGGCCGACAGCAAGATTAAGAGGATCGCGGTAACTGTGGCGCGCCGCATCATTCGGGGAAATTGTACAGGAGTGTACCCCTTAAGAAGGGCGCACACCGCTCTGCGTCGATAGATTGACGCGGAGATTGGTAACATGGGTTTTGTCAACTGATTTTGTCGAAATTGTCAGTAGCGCCGACCTCTTGCCGGCGGTCCTGAGGGTTTCCCGCTCTCAGCGGGCGAGGATGCCCGCCGGACAACCGCCGGGACGGCGGCGCTACACTGTTTCACTCCGAAGGAGTCTCATGAAAACACGACTGCGATCGAGCTTCACGATCAGTGCATGCACTTTGCTTCTGCTGAACATGGCACTAGCGCAGGAAGCTTCAAAGCACGATGGCAGCGAAACTGTAACTATTGTCACTGCCGGCGATATTTCGGTTACCCGAGCGGCGGACGGCAAGACCGCGGTGTCCATTAACTTCGTTCCGGGCAGGGCGCAAATCAACGACACTCGGCTTATGATTTC
>JBAVAA010000647.1:0-3717 GCA_049585515.1 Terriglobales bacterium
GCGTCCTGCTCAATCGACCCGGATTCGCGCAAATCGGAGAGCTGCGGGCGGTGGTCGCCACCTCGGCTTTCGGGAGCGCGGCTGAGCTGCGACAAGGCGACTACGGGGACGCCGAGTTCTTTGGCAATGGCTTTCAGCCCGCGCGAAATGGAAGACACTTCCTGTGTCCGATTTTCGAAGCGCTTGCTGCCACCGGACATAAGCTGCAGGTAGTCGACCACCAGCAAGTCGAGGCGTCCTTGCGACTGCTTGAGGCGGCGCGCCTTGGCGCGCATTTCGCTCACGGAAATGCCGGGCGAGTCATCGATGAAGAGGAGCGCGTTCGAGAGCTCCTCCATGGCACGGACGATCTTCTTCATGTCGTCGCCCCAAAGTGAGCCGGTGCGCATCTTGTGCGCATCCACAACAGCGCGTGAGCAGAGCAACCGCTGAAGCAGAGCCTCGCTGGACATTTCAAGCGAAAAGATGCCCACGACTTTGCCATCGTCAATCGCGGCGTTCTCGGCAATGTTCATGGCAAACGAAGTCTTGCCCATGGAGGGGCGAGCGGCCAGGATGACCAGGTCGGATTTCTGCAGCCCGCTGGTCAATTCGTCGAGATCCGTGTAGTGGGTAGCGAGGCCGGTGATCCGCTGGCCGCGTTGCAGCAGCGCATCCACCGAACCGAAAGAATTGCGGACGATCTCCTTGATTCCCTGAAACCCCTTGCCGATGCGCTTCTCGGAGAGCTGAAAGACGGCGGCTTCGGCTTCGTTGAGGATCTCGTCGGCGGGTTCGGCCTGTTCACTGGCTTTGGCAATGGCGGCATTCGAGACGCCGATCAGCCCGCGCAGGATCGCCTTATCGCGGACGATTCTGACGTAGTGATCGATCGATGGCCGATCCGGCACGCCGTCCAGCAGGCCGGAGATGTAGCCGACATCGCCCACGGCTTGCAGATCCTTCTTTTGTTCGAGTTCTTCGACCAGCGTGATGATGTCGATGGGCCGCGAAGACTCTGCCAGGTCCATCATGCGTGAGTAAATGCGCCGATGTGAATCGATGGAAAAATCTTCCGGCTTCAAGTGCTCGGCGGCATCGTTGAAGGAGTGATTATCGAGTAGCACGGCGCCCAGGATGGAGCGCTCGGCTTCGATGTTCGCCGGCATACGGCCGATGCTAGTTTCCAGAGTCGCCACGATGTTCAAGTGAGTGCGTTGCATCGTAAACTGTCTCCGCCTGTGGACGTATGAGGAGCACCACAGGAAAACGGGTACTAAAAAGCAATTTTTTGGCGCACGGTCTTTCCGCGTTTTCCGTGGCCTGGCTTCGCTTGGCGAGGACCGGACGACGCGTCCTCATCAGATGGCTTCTTCCCTCAACCGGAGTATCGCACAGGGAGAACAAAAAGCAAATATATCGAATAGGTGCTGGGCTGGAGGGGTTACTGGGGGGCGAAATTGAACTTCACTATTTCCCTTGTTTCTTTGGGCGCGGGCTGAAACTTCCATTGCCTGACAGCGCGGACCAGGGCATCGGCCAGCACCGGATGGCCTCCGAGCACCCGCACCTCCTTCACGGTTCCATCGGGCTTTACCAGAGCCTGCACCTGCACGGTTCCGCTCAGGTTCATGCGCGCTGCCAGATCGGGATATTCGGGTAGAATACTGCGCTCGACCGGCCGCGCCGCTTCAGCCGGCGAGCTTGATGCGGTTGCTGGGGACGACTCGAAGCCAGTTTTCGCGAGCGCCAGAATTTTTGAGCTGAAATGGATTTTCGATCGATCCAAGGCTTCGGGGTTGACTTCGAAACGGACCCGTCCATGGTCGCGGACCAGGTTGATCATGCCACCTTGCCGCAGAAAGGAGTCATCGTCTCCTACCAGAAGCACGCCTGCCGGCCCGAGGCTGTCTATGGCGCCCTGATCCTCTCTTCTTCCCGGCGCTCGAAAGAAAACAATCTGGCATTGCTTCATTTCGCTCAGAGACTCTACCGCCATGACCAGCAGGGGATGGGTTCCTACGACTCTACTTGCTACAACCTCCTTCACCACTGAAAGAAAATCTTCATCCCCGCCACTGACCCCGATGACCAACGGTGAGGGTCCGTCATGCAATGCATGAGGCCACTCCGCCAGTTTCGCAAAATTTAGAAGATAGGCTGCTTTTACCTGATCTTCCGAGGGATTCTTCTGCTGCCCGGGCGCCAGAAATCGAAGCGCCAGGAGGACCAGACTGATCCCCAGAACGGCTCGCGGCTGCCGCCGCCGTGGCATTGATTCGCTCTTTCCGGCGAACTGCATTTTGACTTTCAAGGCTTCCCCTTAAAATCTAGCCGTGAGTTTGATCCGAAAACTTCTGCCGTCCTGCTGAATCGCATCTTCCGGATCCTCGGGGCGGCCGGGATCGAAATATTTCTTGTCGAGAATATTGAAGATACTGGCTGACACGTCCAGGTGTTTTCCGACCGTGTGACCCAGCAAGGTGAGGTTAACTACCTGATAGCTGGCTAAGGAATTGTGCGCGAGGGTCAGGCGTCTGCCCAGGAATTGGCCTTCGACGCCTGCAAACCAGGACTGGTCGAGTAACGGAACGGTCAGATTCAACTTCGCCAGATGGCGAGGGGAGTTGTCCAGTTCCGGGTGCCCGGTGGTTTCGTTATACGCGCTCACGTAATTCAGGCTGGCCTTGCCCTGGAGGCCGTTGGGCGATCGTCCACTGAAATCGAAATCGATTCCCGTGGCTTGCGCATCGCCGGCATTCTGGTACTGGAAGTTTCCATCGCTGGTATTCGAGACGAGCGAAATCAGTTCCTTGATCCGGTTGCGATATATGCCGCCGGAGAACTGGAAGTATTCTCCCAGTCCTTGCTCCACCCGGGCTTCCAGGCTCTGGATGCGTTCGGGGCGGAGTTTGAGATTGTCGTCATAGAAGATCCCGAAATCGGGAGTGGTTTCATAAACGTCGGGGGCGCTGAAGGCCTGCCCGTATAAAAACTTGAGAGTGGTTTTACCAGCCGGGCGGTAGATCAATGCTCCGCGTGGGTTGGTGGTTCCACCAAAAGTCGAATAGTGGTCGTAGCGAACTCCGGCGTTCAGGGTCAGGCGGTTGGTGATGGAGAGTTCATCCTGGGCGTAAACGGCGCTTATAAGGGAGCTGTTCGGGTCCGCGAAAAACACATTTGGAGGGTTCAGGAGGTCGCCTTGATCCTGGCGCAGGTTGTCGCGAACTTCCGTCCCCAGGGTGATGTGGTTGCGTTCGAAGAGATCGCGGCTCACTCTGACTTCTCCGGTCCACCAGTTGCCCCGGAAGGAGAACGTATCGAGTACGATCAGGTCGCCGGGCATTGCGGGGCTTTCGGGGACTGGTCCCTGCAAGCGAGCCTGATCGTAGCTGGTGTGGGCGTTGAGTTGCCATTTGCCGATCAAGTGCTCGTAGCCGAGGTCGACATATTGATGGCTGTCAATGTTGTAATCGGCGGGATCATTGAATACAGCGCCAAAATAGGCGGTCGGGACCACCTTATCGCGTGTGCTGAACAAACCGTGCAAGGTGAATCCGTGAAAGGTAAGCGTGGCCAGAATGTGGGTATAGGATTCGGAGTCGGTGTCCCTGGTAATGCCGTTGTTGTTGGCCGGAGTATTGAACTCGGGGAAAAACAGAGTCTGCCCCTGGCTATTGTAGAAAGTTCCGGAGAGAAGCACGCCGAGGCCGTGAAACTCATGGCCATAGGTTGCTC
>JBAVAA010000648.1:0-4774 GCA_049585515.1 Terriglobales bacterium
GTTCTGCAGCGATTCGCGATATGTCTTTTTCTCAACCTCCGCCGCGTGGTCCAGCGCTTCTTCCACGCTGCCAAAACGTCGAATCAGTTCGACCGATCCTTTATCGCCGATTCCGGGCGCGCCCGGAATGTTGTCGATCGAATCGCCGCGCAGCGCCATCACGTCCACCACTTTTGACGGAGGCACTCCGAGAATTTCCTCCACTTTCGCCGCATCGCAAATCAGATTGTCCTTCGGCGGATTCAGCACGCATACCTTGTCGTTCACCAGTTGCAACATGTCTTTGTCGCTCGACACGACAAACACGGTATGCGATTCGGCTGCCGCTTTCCTTGCCAGCGTGCCTATCACATCGTCAGCTTCGTACCCTTCGAGCTGCAGAATTGGGATGCGGTAAGCTTCCAGGGCTCGTCGAATATAAGGAATCTGCTGCCCCAGATCTCCGGGCATCTCCGCGCGGTTCGCCTTGTAGCCGCCATATTGCGACTCCTTGAATGTCTGCGTCTTGATGTCGAATTTGCGGATCGTGGTGATCGCTTCGGCTTGCTGATTGCGAATGGTGGGAGCGCCCACATCGAACACCGCCGCCAAATACTCAGGCGAGAAATCGTCGCGCAGCTTGCGCAACATGTTTACAAAAACATAGGTGGCGGCCGTCGGGACACCCGTCTTGGTAGACATCGGCCGCTGCCGCGCCATCGCGTGGTAGGCGCGAAAAATGAACGACATTGTATCGATCAGGAAAATCCGGCCCTTGGCGTCAGCCGAGGTCACCAACGCAGGCGCGGACGCGGCACTGGTTGACGGGGCAGTCGTTGACGCGACAGTCATTGCGGACGACGATTTCTTTTTGGGAGGCAATACTTCAAGTTTAGCAGCTAAGGAATTCTTCACCACGGGAGCCGCAGAGGAACACAGAGGAATGCTCATGAGGCTTTGGACAGCGAATGCTACCCGAGCAGCACTCGCCGGAGCGCGAGCCGTCACTGCTAAAACACGGCAATCCGCGTATGATATGGCGGTTTTCGGTGCTCGACTCGCCGGGCGCTGAATCTTGAGTGCCCATGCTGCCATTCAAACTGGTTTATAGCGACGATTACTTTCTTCCCATCGGCGCGCATGTTTTTCCCGCGCAAAAATACAAAGACATTCATGATCGGCTGCTCGCCTCCGGAGTTGCCGAGCCTTTTGATTTTGTCGCTCCCGCTCCGGCTGCTGACCAGGATGTGTTGCTGGTGCACACCGCGCAATACGTTCACAAATTAAAGACGGGCACGCTCAGTGCGATGGAACAGTTGGAGCTGGAAATTCCATACTCACCGGAGTTGGTTCGTGCCTTCTGGTTGGCCGCCGGGGGCTCGATCCTGGCCGCCGATCATGCCCTTGACGACGGCGTGGGGATCAGCATCGGCGGAGGATTCCATCACGCTTTCCCCGGGCACGGCGAGGGCTTCTGCATGATCCACGACGTGGCCGTTGCCATCCGTTGCATGCAGCGCGACGGCAAGATCCGCACCGCGATGACGGTCGATTGCGACGTCCATCAAGGCAATGGCACAGCCACAATTTTTGCCGGCGCGCGCGATCCCAGCAGTCCGCAACCCACGACGCTCGCTTCAGCTCTTAGTCCGCCAGCGCCAATCACGCCCGGAACAAGGCCGCGTAGCAGGCACGCCGAGGACGTCTTCACCATCTCGCTGCATCAACTCAACAATTACCCGGCCTTCAAGCCTCCTTCGTCGCTTGACCTCAATCTGCCTGACGGTCTCGGCGACGACGAATATCTCGCGTCTCTCGGCAACGCACTGAGCATGGGATTGAGCAAGTTCCGGCCCGATCTGATCTGCTACGTTGCGGGGGCCGATCCATATTGCGAAGATCAACTGGGCGGATTGTCATTGACGATTGAGGGATTGAAGGAGCGCGATGCCCTCGTGTACCGGATCGCGAAGACCGAGGGGATCCCGGTGATGGTCACACTCGCCGGCGGGTATGCCGTGAAGGTCGAGGACACAGTCACGATTCATTGCAATACGGTGGTCGCGGCGAAGGAGGTGTATGGCGAGAAAAGCTGACAGTCCCGTTCTTCCGCGATGTGCTGCACCACCTTCCCCGCATGCGAACGACTGACGATAAACGACCAACGACTCCTACCGCATCGCGACTGCTAAAATAGTTTTTTACGCTATGTTCGAGAATCTCCAAGAAAAACTTCAACGCGCCTTCAAGTCTCTTCGCGGACAGGCCGTCCTTACCGAAGAGAACATCTCCGAGGCGCTGAAGCAGATTCGTCTGGCGCTGCTGGAGGCCGACGTCAACTTCAAAGTTGTCAAAGAACTCATCGAGCGCATTCAGGCCAAAGCTGTCGGGCAGGAAGTGCTGACTGCGCTCTCGCCGGGCGAGCAGGTCATCAAGATCGTTCGCGATGAGCTCGTTGCTACGCTTGGCAAAGACACAGCTAAGTTAAAATTTGCCTCGCAACCGCCTACCGTTGTGCTGATGGCGGGGCTGCAGGGGTCCGGTAAAACTACCACCTCTGGCAAACTTGCCAACTGGCTGAAGAATGGCGGACACCGTCCGCTGCTTGTCTCGGTCGACGTTTACCGCCCCGCTGCACGCGAGCAACTCAAAGTTGTGGCGGCGGCGATCAAGGCCAACCTTTATGAAGGCGAGGTCGGTGAAGCGAATACGGCTACTGTCGAGCGGCTGGCCAAAGAAGCGCGGCGCGAGGCGATCAATTCTGGATGCGACGTGCTGATCGTCGATACTGCCGGGCGTCTCCACATCGACGACCAGTTGATGGACGAGATGCAGTCACTCAAACGGCTGCTCAATCCGCAGGAGATTCTCTTCGTTGCCGATTCGATGACTGGGCAGGACGCGGTCAAGTCGGCTGACGAATTCCATAAGAAGCTCACGCTCACTGGCGTCGTGCTTACTAAGATGGATGGCGACGCTCGCGGCGGCGCGGCGCTCTCGATTCGTCAAGTCACCGGGCAGCCGATCAAGTTCATCGGCATCGGCGAGAAATACGATGCGCTTGAACCTTTTCATCCCGACCGCATCGTTTCGCGCATTCTCGGCATGGGCGACATTCTCTCGCTGATCGAAAAAGCCGAATCGCAGATCGACAAGAAAAAAGCTTCCGAACTCGCCAGCAAGGCGTTTAGCGGCGACGGCTTTTCGCTGGAAGATTTCCGCGACCAGTTGCGGCAGGTTCGCAAGATGGGATCGATCCAGAGTCTAATGGGCATGCTCCCCAGCATCGGCGCGTTTTCGGGCCTGCAGAAAGCTGCCGACAAGGTTGACGACAAGCAGATCAACCGGGTTGAGGCCATCATCAATTCGATGACCGGATATGAGCGCAACCATCACGAGGTGATCAACGGCAGCCGCCGCAAACGCATCGCCCGCGGCTCCGGCACCAGCGTGCAGGAAGTCAACAACCTTCTTCGGCAGTATGCCCAGATGAAGAAGATGTTCAAGCAGATGGGCAAGCCGAGCTTTGCGCGGCGCATGGCGGGGATGAAGTTTCCAGGAATATAGTCGCCAGCATTTAGCGCCAGCGCCCTCGGATCTTGAGCCCAGACTTCCAATCCATCCCCAATTTCTAGTGGCTTGGTGTCGGACCACCTCCACCAATTGCCGAATGTTTCACGTGAAACACTGTACGTGTGCATGTGTTACTATATTTATGTAGGTACATGAGGGGTTATATGAAACAACGCAAACGAGTTACCAAGCGAGCCAAGTCATCCCGAAAAGTAGCCAGAATTCAAGCTTCCGCGGGTGCCAGGAGGGTTCCGCGGTACCTACCTGAGGAGTGGGCGGGCATGTACAAGCCGGTGAAGAAGCCGGTGACGCTCCGGCTTGACGCCGACGTACTGGCTTGGTTCCAACGCGGCGGGCGCGGGTATCAGACTCGGATCAACCAGGCTCTGCGGCGGGTGATGAGCGACGAAAGAAAGCGCGGGAGTTAGGGGCGTGCCTCGGTCAAAAATCCCAAGTTCACACGACCGTGAAATCCCGGGTCTCGAAAAGTGCGAGACCTAGGCGCGCCCTCGGGTTTTCCTCTGTCCAGCATCCAGGTGCGACCAGGTTGAGGCCCCGCGCCGGAGACGTTCGCCGTCCGTGGACCCTGTTTCTATGCTGTCGATATCTTGGCCAACTTGCTCCGCTGAGACTCGGAAACCACCGCATCCTCTTCACGTTCAATAGCATCTAAACCTTGACAGCAATCCGCTCAGGTTATAGCATAGCCCGAAGCGTAATCATCATGTCATTGAAAGCAAAGGATTATAAAGCACTAATTTAGTGTCGGAGGATGCGTTATGGGGAAGATTATTGGAATTGACTTGGGAACTACCAACTCCTGTGTGGCGGTTATGGAGGGTGGCGAACCGAAGGTTATACCGAACGAAGAGGGTGGCCGGACCACGCCTTCAGTCGTGGGATTTACCAAGACCGGCGAACGGTTGGTGGGGCAGGTCGCCAAGCGGCAGGCTATTACCAATCCGGAGAACACGGTGTACTCGATCAAGCGTTTTATGGGACGGCGCTATGACGAGGTCAGTGAAGAATTGAAGATGGTCCCTTACAAGGTTGAGCGGGACGGCGACAATGTCGTCATCGTTGCGCAAGGGAAGAAGTATACCCCTCCTGAGATCTCGGCGATGATCCTGCAGAAGCTGAAGAAAGCGGCTGAGGATTACCTGGGCGAGAAGGTGACTGAGGCCGTCATCACGGTGCCGGCTTACTTTAACGACGCTCAGCG
>JBAVAA010000649.1:0-1794 GCA_049585515.1 Terriglobales bacterium
AGTACATACAGCCCGATACCCAGATAGATGAGCGCGATCAGCCGCAGCCAATCGTTCATGGAACGTTCGGCCGGAACCAGCACAACTTCCACGTCCAGCGGAACCGAACCTTGGGTTGCCGAGCTCCGGATCAGCGCATAAGTCGCCTTCGAATAGACGCCGGAATAGTAAAGTTGCCGCGTAACCGCCGCCAAAGTGTCCACGGCGTGGCCATTGACGCTGACCACTTCATCCCCACGCCGGATTCCGGCTCGCTCGGCCGGCCCGTTCGGCTCCAAGCGGTCCGCGACCAGGCGGCCGTCCCGTTCCATCCACCAAGCGCCATCGTCGGGAATCGCGGTCTGATGCTCAATCTTGTAGTTGAAACCGGCGAAGATTCCGGCCGCAACGGTGAGAAGAGCCAGCAGGATGGCGATGAATCGAGCCTCAAATTCGCGGTTCATGGGCTGGGACGGATGCGTGGCGCGGTCAAAGCCAGGTCGCCGGACACGCATCAGCAACTTCACTGCCACCCTCCACATATGGACTTGTGTTAACAAGTCTCTTGCAGACAGCAACTTCCACAATTATAGAGAGGTTTTAGTACATCGGCTATGAATTATGGAAGGCGATTCTGTTTTTTGGGATGCTGAGAAGCCCCAATTCCGGGCAGGTATATATAGCACATTCAACTTGCCGGATTTTCAGGCGGCACGGTTCATTGGTGGGTAACCCTAAGAGATTCTTATGCTTTGGCATTCACCGCCCGGCTAATCCACCAGACCATCGAAGACGATAAGTCATAGATAGGCTTCTTGGAATAAGGGGACAAAAGGTTGCCGGGCCATGGGTGAAATCAACTATCAGAAGGTAGTCCAAGAGTTCGCGCGCGAGGCCAACGGCCTTGGCGCGGGGATTGTGGACTGCGCGGATCGTATCGAACAGGTGGGCGCGCGCCTCACCGATCAGACCCAGCTGATGACTCGGGTCCAGACCGAAATCGGTGGCCTGGCCGGGGACAGCCGCAACATCCTCGATACTTCTTCCGATTCACTCCGCCTGGCTGCCGACGCCGCCAAAAACGTTGCCGCGTCCCAGGGAGAAATCGAAGGCGCTCTTGGCGAAATGCGTACCATGCTTGAAATGGTTGCTGAATCGGGCGAGATGTCGAAGCAATTGAACTCATCCTTGATAGGCATCGCAACCATCACTGCGGCAATCCAGGGAATCGCCCACCAGACCAACATGCTGGCGCTCAACGCGACGATTGAGGCGGCCCGCGCCGGCGAGTACGGCCGTGGTTTCGCGGTCGTCGCCGCCGAGGTCAGAGCTCTCGCCCGCCAGGCTGCGGAATCGACCGCACAAATCGATGTCACCCTCCAGCACCTCGCCAAACAGGGGATGCAGTTGATCGCCCAAGGAGAACGCAGCACGGAATGCGCCGAGCGCGCCGGCCAGAGCACTTCTAAGATTGGCGGCCTGGTCACGCAGTTACATTCGGCGATCGACAGGGTGGTCGAACGCATCAGCGGCATCCACTCCGACGCCCAGGGCATCTCTTCCCAAGCCTCCGCGCTGATCGCGGAGATCGGCGGCGCCATGAGCGGCGTCAATGATTTCTCGGAACAAGTCCGGCAGGTCCGCCAACGTATGGACACCCTCGCGTCGGCCGGGGAAAAACTCATCACCATTACCGTCAGCTCGGGAGCCGAAACCAGCGACACTCCCTTCGTCAACTACGTGACGCGAGCCGCCGCCGCGATCTCCCTCCTCTTCGACCGGGCAATCGAGGAGAAAAGGGTCACCATTGAAGAT
>JBAVAA010000650.1:0-7234 GCA_049585515.1 Terriglobales bacterium
CCGGCGGACGCTTCACACTGCCGCACTCGCTCCGCTCGCGCGGCAGTGTAAAGGATGTCGTGATAACAGTTGTAAAGAATGTCATGGAACAGAACAGGTAAACCGCTGCGATAAGTGGCTAATTTCCGACGCGGCTTTAGCCGCTGTGGGAATGCGACCTTCAAAATTAGCTACTGCGGCACAGTTGGGGTTGTGCAGTGATTAGGTTCCGCCGCGCTTAGACAAGGCAAAGCATGGTCATCGAACGAGCCGTCACCATACCCACCATGTCACGATACAATCACGCCATGCGCCCGAGGATGGCCGTTGAATGGCTGCCGGTTCCCCTGATGTTCGTACTGATTTCGGTACTCATCTTCCTGCTCACCTTCGTCTCCGCCTGCACTTTTTATGGCGCGCATCCAGCGCGCGCCTTCTCGGAGGCAACCGGAGGTGAGGGCCTGGAGCGCGTTTTCTGGAAAGATGTACAAGCCGGAAATTGGGTCGAAGTGGAGCGCGCTCTCGCATCGAATTACTTGGGTATAACTCCGAACGGGACGCTCGATCGCTCAGCCACCCTCGAACAGTATCGCCAATGGCAATTGAAAGACTATTCGCTCGGCGATTTGAAGACCGAGCTGAACGGAACCACCATCGTTGTCACTTACACCATTACTCTGAATGGCAGCCTCAATGGAACCGGCGGCCCGCAGCCGCTGCCCTCGGTGCCACAGCACATGATGACCGTGTGGCAACAGCAAAAAGCAGGATGGGTAGAGATCGCGCACACTGTCAGCCAACAATAATGCCCACCGTGAACGGGACATCCGTGGAGACGAGTGCCAACAGCCGGGCCGCCTTTCGGCGCGCTCTTCTCCGCTGGTACGACCTGCATCGCCGCGACCTTCCCTGGCGCAAATCTCGCGATCCCTACCGCATCTGGCTCAGCGAAATCATGCTGCAGCAGACGCGAGTGGCTGCCGTCCTTGACCACTATAGGATTTTTCTTGAGCTCTTTCCGAATATACAAGCGCTGGCCGCCGCTTCCGAAGATGCCGTGCTGGCCGCCTGGAGCGGCCTCGGCTACTATCGCCGCGCGCGCATGCTGCACCGTTGCGCACAGCAAGTCACAAAGAAGCACGACGGCAAATTCCCGCGAAAATCCAAAGCCTTGCTCGAATTGCCGGGAATCGGACGCTACACCGCCGCCGCCGTCGCCAGCATCGCCTTTGCCGAGCCCGTAGCCGTAGTCGATGGCAATGTCGAGCGCGTGCTGGAAAGATTGATCGGTACCAATTTAAGCGCTTTGCGGACCTGGCAACGCGCCCAATCGCTTCTCGATCGCTCCCGGCCCGGAGACTTCAATCAGGCCATGATGGAACTCGGAGCAACTGTGTGCGTGCCGCGCCAGCCCCGCTGCCTCACCTGCCCGGTTCGAAAGTGGTGCGGCACTCGCGGAGAGGTTGCGCAACGCGGGACCGCTTTGCGTCAGAGGAAGAAAGAAATCTGGTGCGCCATAAATTGGCGTAAGGGCGACAGGAATGGCCGCAGCAGCGGTGAGGTCCGCCTGGTGCGGCGCCCCAAAAATGCATCGCTAATGCCGAACATGTGGGAGCTGCCACAATCGCGCGAACCGCTGCGCACAACATCAGATGCAGCAACATGGCGCACCTTTCGTCATTCCATTACCGTGACTGATTACACTGTTCACGTCATAAGAAAAACGATGCCGCGGAACAGGGCGTTGCCCGGTCTTGTTCCCGCCGCCAAGGGCAAGTGGGTCCCAATTGATCGCATCCCGCAGATCCCAATTACCGGGCTGACGCGGAAAATCCTGAAGGCGGGCGGCATCATCTAACTGAGTGAGGCATTTCTTCCATGAAGTGGCTCGATCGTTTGTTCGGAGGTCCGAAAGATATGGCTGCATTGACGTCCGGAACCAAAGCGCCCGACTTTTCGCTGCCCATCATGGCTCCTGGGAAAGCTGATGGCGCAGGTGCAAAAGAGTCCGGCGAATTCTCATTGCAATCCGCGCTCAAACAAGGCCCGGTACTCGCCGCCTTTTTCAAGGTTTCGTGCCCGGTCTGCCAATACACGTTCCCCTTCCTCGAACGCCTTCATAAAGCCTACGGCAACAGGAAAATCACAATCGTGGGCATCTCGCAAAACGACCGGCGCGACACCAACGCTTTTTTGAAAGAATACGGAGTTTCCTTCCCTACCCTGCTCGACGATCCAAACGGCTATGCCGTGTCGAATGCCTATGGCTTGACGAACGTCCCCACTCTGTTCCTGATCGGCCAAGACGGCAAAATCGAAGTCAGCAGCGTTGGATGGGTGAAGAAGGAAGTCGAAGACATCAACCGCAAGCTCGCGGCGGCACAGCAAACGGCGATTCCCCCAGTCTTTCAGCCCGGAGAAACCGTTCAAGATTTTCGCGCTGGTTGAGGCTCTAAGAACTGATCCCGCGGTCGCGGGACAACAAATAATCGGGTCTATCCATGGTGCACTAGAGTAACTTTGGGCCTCTTCCAGCGGCATGCTAGCCTGCTGCTCAGTTGTGCATTTTCAGCAATTTGCCTGCTGCGTAAGAGTAAGAGATAGAGGCGATGCCCAAGCTCCCGATCGTTCGTTTGCGCAATTCTGCGCCGCTTACCCGGCCCGATCTCCGATACGAACCCGTCAAACTAGCTTTCAGCGATCTGCAACTCGGCGTCGACAATCTCCGCTATGACGTTTTTCTCAGCTCCCGCATTACCGCCGACATAAGTTATCACTTGGCGCGTTACATCTGCCGTTTTGGCCAGGTGGAATCGCTGTTCCAAACGGACACCTCGACCGCCATCCAACACAAATTCATACGCGCGGCTGAGGCTGCGCCGAAGCCGCGGCAACAACCGAACCCCGCCGGCCTGAAAAATCTGCTGATCACAATTCATCTGGCCATGCTGAATCGCGCCAAGGCGGAGGGCAATCCGTCCGTCGATTTGCTCGGGCGCCTCGCCATTTTCAAGTTCATACGCAACGAACTCCAGGCCCAGTTCGCCCGGATCCTCGAAAAATGTCGTGCAAAATCAAGGGCGCTCGAAAACGTCCGGCAGACTGGAATGGTTGAGGCGCAAGAACTCGTCTCCTCTTTCCAGGTGCGCAAGAAAATCATTCTGCGGCGCGCCGGCCAGGAGATGTTTCGCCTGCTGCGCGAAATCGAAAAAGAAACGCTGGCCCGCACCCGGCGCTCGCTGCTCGGCGAATTTCCCGCCGACTGCTATCGGCTGTTTTTGAATCCGCTGATTTTTACCGAGGATGGACGCGACGACTATCTTTGCGCCGAGCACTATTACATGTTCGGTAACTTCGAGAAGGACCCCGACCGCTTCAGCAATCTCCGCCAGCTCTCCCTGGAGTTTCTGCGCGAACTGGGTTACGGAGAAGGCGAAGACGACGAGCATCTCGAACAGGTGCTGAATGTGCCCGACAACGCCGCTGCGCTGGTGGGCACCGGCAACGGCGAAGACTTCACTGCCGAGGATCGCAACCGCAAAGACCGCCTCGAAATCTGGGCCTGGCTGCTGCAACGCGAAGACGTTCTCGCGCATGTCGTCGCCTCCTATGAAGCCGTCCCCCTCCTCGCCGAATATGCTCCGAAGGTAAATCCGCAGCAGATCAAAGGAGCATTACTCTTCCGCGAAGAAGCGGAGCGAGTGGAAAGAATCATCGCCGAGAGCCGCCTCCACTCCGACCGCCTCTTTGCCGCCATCGGACGCGTAGCCTCCTGCCGCGGCTCAGAACGAAGCCGCTTTGCCGCGCGTCTTCTGCACGACTTATTCTGTTATCACCGCGACCGGCGCGGGCTGGAAGCTTTGAGCTCCGGCTTCGACAGCATCAACCTGGTGAGCGACGAGAAAGTCCGCCAACTTTCCAGCCTCAACGGCATGCTCTACGAGTTCCTGACCCCCGAGGAGCAGAAGCCGGCCGAGGAGCGTGTGGTTCACCACGTAATTCTGAAGGCTGACGTCCGCGACTCTTCCCGCCTCACTCGCTTGCTCATGGAAAAAGGCATGAACGCCGCCTCGTACTTCAGCCTCAATTTCTATGATCCCATCAACAAGCTGCTGGCAAAATACGGCGCCACCAAAGTTTTCCTTGAAGGCGATGCCATCATCGTCGCCGTGCTCGAACGCGTAGGCGAAGACAAGCTCAGCGTCGGCCGCACCTGCGTTCTGGCGTGGGAAATCGTGAGCCTGTTGCGCGACTACAACCAGCTTCTGGAGAGTTCCGGCCTGCCCCAGATGGAAGTCGGCCTCGGCATCGCGTACCAGGACTCGCCTCCGCTCTATCTCGTCGATGGCGAACACCGCATCATGATTTCCGATGCCATCAATGAGAGCGACCGTCTCTCGTCCTGCAGCAAACGCGTTCGCAAAAAAGTAGCGCCCGATGCCGGCCTGTTCCAGGTATATTCGCTCCAGATCGGCGGCAGCGACGCGAGCGGCGAAGCGGGAACCGACGAAATGCGGCTGAACTACAACGTGGGCGGAATCTGTCTAAGCGAGGCAGGATTCGGCAAACTACAGCAGGAAATCTCGCTTTCGTCCTGGGCGCCGAATGGCGGAGTGACCGGACTCAATAAGACCGGCTCGAATTCAGGGTCTAATTCAGGCTCCAATTCATGGATCGACGACCGCTGTGAGATCTTCGTAGGGACCGTTCCCGTCGGCCACGGACAGTTTCGCAAAATCGCCATCCGCAAGAGCCGCATCGCCCAGGTCGATGTTCGCGACTTATCGATCCTGCACTGGACCGACCGCTGGTATTACGAAGTCTGCGCCAACCCCGCAGTGCACGCCGCCCTGCCCGGAGAAAAAGCCGCCACCGCCCACCCCTAGCAGGCTCCTGCAAAGAATCGAAAGTTGCCTTCGCCTTTGGCTAGCGCTGCGCCTGAGATCCTCCGCACTCTTGATTTTGGCGTGGTGGGCTGGAGCGGTTCACCGCAGCGAAAACAGCTGGTTTTGAACCCGGCTTCAGAGACGGCGGAAAAACTCCGGTTTCGTATCAGGGTATCGCTTTAGCGATACCGCAAGTCCTTCGAAATCAGGGCCCCTTTAGGGGCTGAGGCGCCACGGTACGCGGAGGGCACGTATCTCGCTGAACAATTCCTCTTTTCGCAAGCTGCTGGAAATTCTCAAAAACTGCTGCGAGCCCGGAACGGAATCTCAACCACAGCTTCCAGCGCCACCGGTTTCCCCGCTCGTTCCGCAGGCACAAATTTCCAGCGCGCAAGTGCGCTGGTGGCGAAAGCATCCAGGCGGTCGTCCGGGCTGTTGAGAACGCGAATGTCGCTCACCTTCCCATCCGCATGAATGACTGCATAAAGAGTGACCGTGCCGTGCACGTTGGCCCGCATCAACTCCAGCGGATACCCCGGATCCGATTTTTGCGTAGCGACGGGTTCCAGCAGTTCCCCGTCTTTTCGACCGCCGTCGAGTTCGGCAAACTTGATCACCCAGCTGCCGGTTGAGGAATTCAGATTGGGCATGTTGAGCGTCCGGCCATACACTCGCCGTCCGGCAAAAACCTTGCGCTCCGTCTCATTGATCTTATCCTCGGCCACCAGAGACGCGGCGCGCGCGCCCGAACGACCCCCGGGAACAGTTCCAGCGTTCGAAACGCTGGCCATCTCGACATCCGAACTCGGCGCGCCCACATGCAGGCCCGCAGGTACGGATCCCTTGTTAAGGCCCGAACCCTTTGCCCCCAATTTCGACCCGATCACATCCGGAGTTCCCGCGGCGCCCGCCTTCCCCTTCGGACTCGCGGCAAAACTTCCCCGCCGATTGCCCGCAGGAACCGCCACCGGCCCAGTCGGCGCCACCGGATGAATGCCCAGCGCGATCAGCCGTCCGCCGGCGCGCCCATTCCCCGAGGCCGCCATACTAGGAGGCGGCCCAACCGGCTGCGCCCCGCCGCCGGCCAAACTTCCGCGTCCGCTGCCACGCCCCGCCAGCGCATGCTGTTCGGCAAGCGTCAGTTGGGGAGCCGGAGCCACCACTTCACTGGGACCAATATTCATTAGCCCGACGTGACCTTTTGACGATTGCGTCAACTGCGGCGGCGGTTCCACCACCGCCGTCTCCGGACTAGCCAAGCCGCGCGTCTGATGCGCAGTGACCTGCGGAGGCGGCGCAATAATGTCCGATTTCAGTCCCGATTGAACCACGCGGTCGCGCGCAAACTGCACGTCCGGCGAGGGCGCAACCACTTCCGTCTCCGGCGCAACAATTCGGGACCGCGCGCCAGTGGCGTCCAACGGAACCGCCGGTACAACCGCGCCCGTCGCCACAATATTCGGCAACGGAACATCATGATTGAGCTTTAAGTCGGGCGGCACGACAATAGTTTGGCTGCGATTGTCCGCTTCCGGAGGAACCGAAAGTATTGGCTGCTTGGCATAGACCGGATCACCCTTTTGCGGCTTCGGAGCCTGCGGTGCCCCCGTGTCGAGAGGCGGCAGATATTCCTGAGGCGTAAAAGTCACCAACGACGACCGGTCAAACACCGGATGATCCAGAATTCTCTGCTGTCGAAGCCACGCGATAGAAACTGCCCAGATCAGCACCACCGCGGTAGCGTGCAATACCGCGGATTGCAGAAAGCGTCCCCAAGGCAGCGGTCGTTGGACGAAGACATCGCTCCACATGTCGAATTCGTGGTTGCCGGAGAGATCCGCAGCCCCCGATTGTAGGACGGCACGCACCTCGTTCCGAAATTCCGGGCTTGCCGGATCGCGTTCCACCAAAAGCCGCAGCAGGTTCTTCCCGGGGGATTCCATCTCGCTCCAAGATTACTAGGTCAGCCAACTCCAATTTCCAATCAAAACGGCGCCCCCGGAAGGCGGGATCCGCAGCGTCGAATAAACGCCGCGAACGGCTAGTCTGTGAGAAGAATTATAGCCGACCGCAAGCCTCGCCGCTGATCGGGCGCCGTCCGTTTGCGCGTATCCCGATCGTGACCGCTATACTGACTCTTCCGGGGTGAACATGCCGATCCCTTACAATCGCCCTTACGCGCTGTGCCTTGTGTGTTTTCTCCTCTGTGCTTTAATCTCGGCTCGCGCACAGGCGAATCCGGATCGTCCGAGCCCGGCACCATCCGGCGCGGATTACTCCGGCATGTATAGTTTCTTGCGCGAGGGCGAATTCGTGCAACTGACCGTCGAAGACCAGGGAAACGTCACCGGCTTTGTCTCGCGCTACGG
>JBAVAA010000651.1:0-5184 GCA_049585515.1 Terriglobales bacterium
GTAGGGACAGCCGCCCTCGGCTGTCCCTACTCAAAAAAAAGGCCGTTTGCGAAGATCGGATTTCAGTAAATTCCCGGAATCAGCGCGGGGACTCTGCGCGCGTACTCGTCGAACTCGGCTCCGAAAGCCTGCCGCAGCAACCGCTCCTCGCTTCGAATCCGAATGAAGGTTCCGAGCGCAAATAGCAGGATCGCAAACAGCAACTGGAGCGGCCGCATCGTGGCCAGTCCGGTGGCCACGAGCATGCCAAGCATTCCGGTGTAGATCGGGTTTCTTACAAAGCGATAGGGACCGTCCTGAATGAGCGTGTGGCCCTCCACCAGGCGCGCAGCTAGCGCCCATTGTTTGCCTAAACGGCGCGCCGAGGTATTGACCAGCCACGCCGAGCCGACCGCGATGGACACGATCAGCACTCCTCGACTCCATTCCACCACCGGCGACGCGGACGGGTTGGGCAGAATTTGTTGGCGCTGCAGCGGACGAAACCAGACACAAAAATAGGCTATTCCTTGCAAGAATAATCCGACGAGAGAGGTCCAGTCCCGTTTCGCCTCGCGCGCTCGTGGAGGACGTTTCCTGAGCCAGAAGGTCAGGGCGAACGCCCACCAGCACACGATCAGCGCATAGAAAGCGACCTTTTGAGCGAGTTGCGGGGCAAGCTGCGGGACTGACTGCGCCGCTTCCGAAATTGCCATAGTTCCACCAGCCCCGTCGGTCGTCCGTACACCGAGTTGAAACTTTCGTAACTCTACACCGGGTCGCCTATTTCCTATACTTGTCCCAGTATCCACTACGGCAGTCTGCAATGCGTCGAACAGTTCTGTCTTCGATTTTCGTGTTGTTGAGCGCGATGGCGGCCTTCGCCCAGAGCACCTCTCCCGACGCTCTTTACGAGCGCGGGATGGACGCTATTACAGGCGTGGGACCGTCGCGAAATGACACGCTTGGAATCGACTACTTTCGGCGCTCCGCCGCCCTCGGCTACGGACCCGCCCAGATTGCCCTGGGATACTATTACGAATCCGGGGCCTTTCTCACGCGCGATCCAGCTGAAGCACTCGATCTGTATAAGAAAGCGGCGCAACAGGGTGATCCGCTTGCAGGTTGGCTCGCCGGACGACTCTACTTTTTGGGCATTGGCGGCGTGGCGGACCATGACGCGGCCCAGAAGTGGCTGAAGATCGCAGCCAGCCAGAACAATGCTTATGGGGCTTACTACCTGGGCCGTCTGATGGCGGACAAGGACTACACGAAGGCTCCGAAGCTTTATAAAATTGCCGCCGATCAAGGACTACCCCAGGCGCAATATTTCTATGCCAAAACACTGCGCGATGGTCGCGGCATCCCGCAAGACCGCTTCAATGCTTATCTCTGGTACACCGTTGCGGCGGACGCCGGCTACAAAGCGGCAATCGCGGACCTGAACGAACTCGACCGCGGCGGCTATCTCACGAGCGATCAAATCACGCAGGCCAAAGCACAGGCCCGCGACATGGAGCAGGTCGTGATTCGCGCCGTCACCGCGCACGGGTGCTCGGGATGGGATGGCGAATTTGACGACTTTCCCACCGCGCCACCACCGACCCTGCAGCGTTTCTGCCATTAAACTGCCGACAACGTGATCCTCTGTAGAGAAGGGGCTCGGCCCGCCTGGCGCTAACTTAGGCGAAATTCCTTCTGGATGCCAGCGATTCTCGCAGAAGGTTTTTTCACAGCGCCACACCTAAGAGCCAATGGGAACGAGGTCCGGCCGAAAGCCGCCTGTGGTAAAGGACTCATGAAATTGTCTCGCCTCGGCCGTGCCAAGTTTCGGAAGGAGCGCTAATCTTCGGCCATTCGTAAGGGAACAACTTTCCCGCTCCCGGGCTAAGTCTTATTCCGACTGTTTCGGCGGCATGGGCCAGTACCGGATCGCGGCCCTGGGCGAGGTCTTCACCGAAGGCAATACAAGCTCATCCGGAAGAACGCCTTTGTGTTCGAGTGTTTTACCGTCGCCGATGATCAGATCGTCCGTGATCGACGCTCTGCAGAAAACCACGGTATCGATCAAAATACTCGAGAATGGACTCGGCCTGAGATTTGGTTACAACTGCCGAGAGAGCCGCCACGTCGGCCTGCTTTACGGCTTGCAGGCTGCCGAAATGTTCCAACAGACGGCGAGTGGTGGATTCGCCTACGCCGGGAATTTCGCGCAACTCGGTGGCGCGGTCGCGGATCTGGCGACGCTTGCGATGGAAGGTCACCGCAAAACGGTGGGCTTCATCGCGGATCTGTTGCACCAGGTGTAAGACGGGGGAATGATGGTCGAGCACTACGGGGTCGTCTTCCTGTCCGTAAACGTAGATGATCTCTTCTCTCTTAGCGATTGCGGCGAGCGGCTGATTGATGATTTCGAGAGCATCCAGCGCTTGCGCGGCAGCGTGGAGCTGTCCCAGGCCGCCGTCGATCAGCACCAGGCTGGGCATGGTCTTTTTCGGATCGCGCTTGATCTCTTCGCAGACGCGCTGGTAACGGCGCGTGACCACTTCGCGCATGGAGGCGAAATCGTCCACGCCTTCGACGGTCTTGATGATGAATTTACGGTAGTCGGATTTCTTCATCTTGCCGTCTTCCCAGACGACCATTGACGCCACTGTTTCTGCTCCCTGAATGTGCGAAATGTCGAAGCACTCAATGCGCTTCGGCAGTTCGGGGAGGGCCAGAGCGTCTTGCAGGGCTTCCTGAATGGCGCGCGAATTCGGCTTCAGGACGCGGAAGCGCTGATCGTAGGATTGCTTGGCGTTCGTGCCGGCGAGATCGATGAGTTCGCGCTTTTCTCCGCGCTGCGGCACGGTGATATGGACCCGAGTGGCGCGTCCGCCTACTCCCGCTAGTTGCTCGCTCAGGGCTTCTTCCAGTTCGGCGCGATCTTCGAAATCTACCGGAACGTAGATGTTTCTGGGAACGTAGGGCTGAGCTAGATAGAGCTGCTTGAGCAGTGCGGAGAAGAATTCGGCGGGATGAAAGGAAGTCTCTGGCTCGCTTCGTCCGGTCGTCCCTCCGGGACTTGAGTCATGTTCTGCGCTTTTTTCCGAGCGCTGAAGCGCTGGGCTAAGCTCGGACGCCCCTCCCGGGCGGGAATCCAAGACGGTGAACTCGGGCAGATCCTCCCAGAAGAATTCGCGCCGGTCTAATACTTTTCCTCCTCGCATGTGAAACAGATTCACGGCCAGCATCTGATTTTCGTAGTGATAGCCGAAGACGTCGGCGTCGTCTCCCTCGGCGGCGGCGATGCGCTGCTTCTCCTGAAGTTGCTCGACGGTCGAGATCAGGTCGCGATAGCGGGCGGCGCGCTCGAACTCCTGCGCTTCGGCGGCCTCAGACATGCGCTCGCGCAGCGATTTGACCAGGTCGGTTTGGCGTCCTTCGAGAAAGAGCTTCACGTCACGCACGGCTTCGGTATAAATCTCGGGAGTGGTCAACTCCTTGACGCACGGACCGAGACAGCGCTTGATGTAAAACTGGAGGCACGGACGCGGGTGGTTGCGCGTCAAATCCACTTTGCACGACGGCACCATGAAATGGCGATGAATCAGATCGACAATGCGATAAGCGAGATTGGCAGGGAAGTACGGGCCGTAGTAGGCGCTGCCGTCCTTGCGCAAGCGGCGCGTTACGTACACGCGCGGGTAGCGCTCGGCCAGGGTTAGCTTCACGTATGGGTAAGTCTTGTCGTCGCGCAGGAGAATGTTGAAGCGCGGCTTCTTCTGCTTGATGAGGTGGTTCTCTAGAGCGAGCGCCTCTTTATTATTCGCTACGACTATGTAGTCGACGTCAACGGCTTCACGGACGAGGGTGCCAGTCTTCGCGTCCTCCCAGCGGCCTTCGTGAAAATAGGAAGAGACCCGTGAGCGCAGATTCTTGGCCTTACCAACGTAGATGACCTCGCCCTCGGCGTTCTTGTAGAGGTAAACCCCGGCCGAAATGGGCAGGCTACGGATTTTCTGGGGGAGGCCCATGGCGTTAAGCTCTATGATAAAGGCTGAGGCGCAAAGGATTCAGGCGATGGCAAAGCGAGAATATAAAATTCCAAAATTCATGAAGTACGCAGGATCGATAAGTGGACCAGCGGATTTGTCCTCGCGGCGCGGGTTTGAAACACGGCCTGGGGACCGGATCGGAAAAACGTCAACTCAGTCGGCACGGCGAAAGAAGAACACCGAGAACGTGGTTGGAATGGATTCCGTTTATTTGCTCTACCATCTACGCAAAGAAGAAACGGAATCTGATACTCAATTGCTTCTGATAGGCGCCTACCGCTCAGAGAATGATGCGAAGGTCGCTATCGAGAGGATTAAGAGCAAACCTGGTTTCGCAAAATATCCCGATGGTTTTGAATATCACTCTTGTGCTCTCGGCGTCGAGAACTCGAGCGATGGCTTCTAATCGTTTTATCGGCGAAACGGAGGCGACGTGATTGTCCTCCGCGAATCTGATTCTTACGCGCCCCACCCTTTCACGAACTCCACCAGGCTGCGCAGGGCAATCCCCGACGGGCCTTTGGCGATCCACGGTTTGCTGTCTTCCATCCAGGCGGTGCCAGCTATGTCGAGGTGGATCCACGGGGTATCTTCGGCGAATTCTTTCAGGAACATGGCGGCGAAGATGGCGCCTCCCCAACGGCTACCGGCATTGACCATGTCGGCGATGTTGGATTTGAGATTTTCTTTATATTCGTCGTCGAGCGGCAGACGCCACATTTTTTCGCCTGCTTCTTTGTTCGCTTTGGCAAAACGCTCGTAGATCTGGTCGTCGCTGGCGAAGATGCCCGCATTCACATATCCGAGAGCTACGACGACCGCGCCCGTCAAGGTGGCGGCGTCCACGAGATGCGTGCATCCGAGTTGGCGAGCATAGCTGAGGCCGTCGGCGAGGATTAGGCGTCCCTCGGCGTCGGTGTTAATAATTTCGATGGACTTGCCGGACATGGCGATCTGCACGTCGCCCGGTTTTTGCGCCTTGCCGGACGGCATATTTTCCGTGGCGCAGATAATCGCCGTGACCTTTACTTTCGGCTTCAGGAGCGCGATGGCGCGCATCACTCCGATCATGGTGGCGGCGCCCGCCATGTCGTACTTCATTTTCTCCATGCCGTCGGCTGGTTTTATTGAGATGCCGCCGGTATCGAAGGTCACGCCTTTGCCG
>JBAVAA010000652.1:0-2907 GCA_049585515.1 Terriglobales bacterium
TACTAATACAGGTCACTAACAATCACTTACTAACTAACGACTACTAACTAACGACCATCATCCTAGGAGCAATCATAATGTCATCTTCTTCCGACAGATATTCCGGCAAACCTTGTGAACAGCGAAAAGGCAATGGAGATCCCTGCAGCTCTCCCGCTCTCTACGGCAAGCGCTTTTGCCACTACCATGAGGTTATGGGCCCATCGCCCGTCAACATCGACAACAACGAAGTCATTCCCCCCTCTCACGTCTATCTCCCTCAACTCGAAGACGCCGCCTCCATCCAGTCGGCCATCTCGGAAGTTTGCGAGATGATGCTGCACCGCCGCATCGAGCCGAAAGAAGCTTCGGCCCTGTTCTACGCCATGCAGGTAGCGTCCTCAAACTTGATCCACAAAAATCACAAGCCAAACTCGGAGCAGGCTTCAGGGCAAGTTTCGGAGCAATGCTCAGATGCAAATTCCGAAAAACCCGGAACCATTCAGGCATGTGAGCAGCCGCGACCGCTCAAACGTCGCCTGCGCGCCTGATCAAAACTCTGCTGAGCATGAGCGCTCTCCATCCCGCAGGCTGCTGAAAAAGGCCGTTTCGTATTTAGGATGTCGCTCTGCGGTTTCGTATCAGGATATCGCTTTGCCGTTTCGTATCAGGATATCGCTTTGCGTTTCGTATCAGGATATCGCTCTGCGGTTTCGTATCAGGATATCGCTTTACGGTTTCGTATCAGGATATCGCTTTAGCGATATCGCAAGTTCCACAGCATCAATCGTCCCTTTAGGGGCTGCGGGACTCAGCGCCTTTGCAGCACCCGTATCTTCCTCAGCAACCGCCCAGCAGGCTGTCACCGCCGATAACCGCCTGCTTGCGCTACAATCCGCTCATACTCTCAATTGCGAGTGAGCTGGAGGCATTTATGGATCTCGGTTTCCCGGTGATCACCGTCGCCATCGTCATCGTCATCATCTACCTGCTGAGTTCCATCAAGATTCTCGCCGAATATGAGCGTGGCGTCATCTTCCGGCTGGGACGCCTCATTGCCTCCAAGGGTCCAGGCGTGATTCTGGTCTTTGCCCCCATCGACCGCATGGTGCGGATTTCGCTTCGCCAGGAAGCGCTCGAAGTTCCGCCGCAAGACATCATCACCCGCGACAACGTCACGCTAAAAGTGAACGCGGTCATCTTTCTGCGCGTGATCGATCCCAACAAGGCGGTCGTGGAAGTCTCGAATTATGCCTACCAGACTTCGCAGTTTGCTCAGACAACTTTGCGCTCGGTACTGGGCGAACAGGAACTCGACGAATTGCTGGCCCATCGCGACAAGATTAACCTGCGCCTGCAGAGCATCCTCGACACGCACACCGCCCCTTGGGGCGTAAAGGTCGCGAACGTCGAAGTCAAGCAGGTGGATATGCCCGAGTCCATGTTGCGGGCCATGGCCAAGCAGGCCGAGGCGGAACGCGAGAAGCGTTCCAAGATCATCCACGCCGAAGGCGAGTTCTCGGCCGCCCAGCGCCTGGTCGATGCCGCGCACCTGTTGTCGTCCGAACCGGCCAGCATCCAGTTGCGCTATCTGCAGACCCTGACGGAGATCGGTGTCGAGAAAAATACGACGGTAGTATTTCCCGTTCCAATCGATTTCTTTTCCGGCATACAAAAGTTATTGGGTGGAGATAAAACCGCCGCACCGGCCGGAAGCCAGAGGTAAACACTAGAGGTAAGCGTTAGAGGGAAACAATAGTCCTTATGTCCATGTCGCAACAAGACACAGAAATCACCCTCGGCACCGGCCGCATGCTGATTCTTTTTTCCGCTTTGGTCCTGGTATGCGCTCTCTTTTTCTCAATCGGCTTTTCGCTCGGCAGAAAAACCACCATGGCCGACGCTGGCCTGTTACTCGCTCCCGCCGGAGCGCCCGCCACCATCGTTCGTCCCTTGGCGGTAAAAAACGACCCGCACGACCCTCCTTCACCGGCGCCGCAGTCGGGCGATTTTAGTTTTTACAAGGCCGTAGGCGAGAAGAGCGCCGACACCGCGCTTGCGCCGCCCGATTCCAAATTGCAACCCGCGGTTTCAACATCAGCCAGCGCAACCCCAGCGCCCGCAGCGCAAAATGAAACCATAGAATTACCGGCCGCAGCGCCCGCGAGCGGCAGTTACTATGTCCAGGTCGCCGCAGTTACCCGCCAGGAAGACGCCGAGGCGCTGGTCGAGGCCCTGAAGAAGAAACAGTATCCGGCCTTCAGCGCGAACAATACTTCGGCCGACAAGTTTTATCACGTTCAGGTTGGCCCCTACGCCGAGTTGAAGCAAGCCGAGGTAATGCGAGCCCGACTGGTTGGCGATGGCTACAATCCGATTGTGAAAAAATAAAAAAATATTGGTAATTTGTAATTCGCAATTTAACGATGGCGAATCGATTTCCAATTACAAATTACCAATTACAAATTACAAATCAACAATGGCCGCCGCCGATCTCGACCGTTTCCTGCACGCTATTGCCGATCCCACTCGGCGCCGCATTCTGTGGGCCCTCAAAGAGAAAGGCGGATGTTCCCTCGACAGGGAAACCGGACTTTGCGCCGCCGACATCGAGCAGCGTGTCAAGCTGGCGCAGCCGACCGTGTCGCATCACATGCGCATCCTGGAAAAGGCCGGCGTGGTAGAGGCCAAGCGAGAAGGACATTGGCGCTGGTACCGGCGCAATGAGAAATTAATCGCAGAAATGACGCGCGGCTTGAAAAGGCAAATCTAAAAAGAGGCATCCTTGAGAGCTTCGGCTGAATTAGGCTCCCGCGCTGGCCGCGGAGACTTTTTCCTTCAGGTCATCCGCTTTCGCCTCCGGATTTCCATTCCTCTGGCTCAGCCCGCGCACTTGTGCGATGAGGTCCGCCACTTCAAACGGCTTGG
>JBAVAA010000653.1:0-7324 GCA_049585515.1 Terriglobales bacterium
ACACCGCCGCCGGATCGATCATGGCCTCGCCGCGCACGGTCTGCGCAAACAACAACACACGGCCTCCCGGACGCGCTGCATCCATCGCTGCCCGAATCAGGCCATTCCCGCCAACCGCCAGAATCGCGGCGTCGGCGCCGCGCCCTTCGGTCATTTCGCGCACCGCCTGTACGGCCTCCGTCTTGGAAACGTCAATGGTCAGGTTTAGCCCAAAACTACTAGCCATTGTAAGCCTCGACGGATACAAATCGGAAGTTATCACCCGAGTTCCAGCCCGCTTCGCCAGCGCAGCCAGAATCAGGCCAATCGGTCCCTGTCCGATTACCAGCACCGTCTCGCCGGCCTGCAGTCGAAGGGTCGCAATACCTTTGATGCATGTATTCACCGGCTCGACAAAGCATGCCTGCTCGAAACTGACGTCCTCCGGGATGCGTACCGTACCCTTCTCGACAATCCAATCCATTACCCGCACGTATTCCGCAAACCCCCCACCCGACGCTTCAAACCCAGCCGTGCATCCGACCCTCTTGTACGTCGCGCACTGCGCAAAAGTCTTGTGCTGGCAGTAATAACACTCCCTGCACGGAATATGGTGAAACACCACCACGCGCTCACCGACGCCAAACTTACGAACGCCCTCGCCTACTTTCGCAATCACGCCCGAAGTTTCGTGACCAAAGATGCGCGGCGCCGAGTGCGATCCGGTAGCAATTTTCTTAAGATCGGTCCCGCAGATTCCGCAGGTATGCACCCGCACCAGAACCTCTCCCGCTCCGATTTCCGGCACCGGCACTTCTTCCAGACGCACATCGTTTATGCCGTGATACACCACGGCCTTCATCGTGGGTGGAATCACGCGCCTTTTGCCTTCAACCGACCCTTCAACGGACAAAGTCGATGGTTCAGCGATTGCCATAGCAGATCTATTGTTTCTCCCCTACATGAGTATGGGACTCATCACCGACGCGCGTATGTGCGCCAGAGAACATGGATTCGCCAGCCGCAGGCTTCGGACTGATGATGGAGAGCCGGGCGTCCTCGCCCGGCTGAGCCGCCGAGATGCCCATGGCTGCCCCAAAACCCTCACGACTAAGATAGCTCGCGATTGCGCCGCAAAGCGCGCGTCTCGCCTTGGAACTATTGCGCGCGAGCGTGGCCATCGTCGCCCACAACCACGGACGCAATGCCACATGGCACGCAAACCGGGCAGAGTGAAACGTTCCATCGTGCCCCACAAACCGATCCAGCGCGGGCAACTCGAAATCTGCGGCATCGGAGATAACCTTCAAAGCGCCGAACTCGACCCCACGCGCCTCGGCTCCCTGGGCCACGGCTGCCGCTTCCATATCCACAGCGCTCGCGCCATAAGCTTTCCTTAAGCGAATCTTCTGCTCTTTGCCAGCTACTTCCGCGCAACTAACCAGGATGCCCTCGCCCGAGCCGACGTCGATTCGAGCGCCACCGGCCGTATTGATCACCGTGCGCGGCTCCAGAATATCTCCAACCTGAAGAGATGCGTTCAGCGCTCCCGCAAAGCCCGCAGAGATCACCCGCACCGGCTTCACCTCTCGAATCACCGCTTCGGTCGCGCGCCGCGCCGCTTCGGCACCAATGCCTCCACATACCAACGCTGCGTCGCCATTTTCAAAAAGACGGTATCGCCGTCCTGCGTGTTCTATCATTCGCATCTTCCAGCTTCGGATCAGCGGCGCTACCTCTCGCTCCATCGCAGCGATAATGGCGATTTTCGTCATGACGATCTACGCATATCCGTGATCGCGAAACCAATCCACTGACCGGCGCAATGCCCCATCAACTGCAACCGTGCGCCAGCCCAATTCTCGTTCCGCCTTCGCCGAACTCACAAACATCATCTTGCGACCCATGCGCACCACGTCTATCGTAGCCCGCGGCTCGCGGCCCAGAAGCCGTCCCGTCACAATCTCGTCCACCACACCGGTGGCAAGCGCGAACATATAAGGCAACTTCACCGTCGGTGACTTCAAACCGGTGATCGCGGCCAACCGGTCCAGAATCTGCTTCAGAGTGAGATTCTCTCCGCCCAAAATATAGCGCTCGCCCGATCTTCCCTTCTCCAACGCCTGGACATGCCCGCGAGCGCACTCGGTAGCATCTACCAGATTCAATCCCGTCTCCACATACGCCGGAAATTTCCGCTTAAGGAAATCCACCACGATCCGCCCCGTAGGAGTCGGCTTGATATCGCGCTCGCCGATCGGCGTCGTCGGATTCACGATCACCACATCAACTCCAGATCCAGCGGCCTCGATAGCAACCTGCTCCGCCATGAATTTAGAACGCTTGTAGTGCCCAATCATGTTCCTCAGGGTCACCGGACTGTTTTCATCAGCCAACGCGTGCGTAGGGACAGCCGCCCCCGGCTGTCCAGCCGAGCGTAGCTCGGCAGGCGCGTGGTTCGAACCAAAGCCCATAGTCGCTACACTCGACGTATAAACCACGCGCCGCACGCCCTGCTTCCGAGCCGCATCCAGCAAAGAGCGCGTGCCCTCGACATTCGAGCGATACATCTCGGCGGGATCGCGCACCCAAAGCCGGTAGTCGGCAGCAACATGGAACACCACATCGCAACCGGAGAGCGCCTTGCCGATCGAAGCCCCGTCGCGCAGATCGCCCACAACGCGATCCGCATTCAGGTCCTCTACGTTGCGCAGATCGCTGGTCGGCCGCACCAGCAGCCGTAACTCCGCGCCCTGCTCGGCCAGAACGCGTGCAACATGACTGCCGAGAAATCCCGTGGCTCCGGTAACAAATGCGAGCATCCCGTACTCAGTTTTCGACTTGACGAGTTTTACCTGACGGCTGACGGCTGATGGCTGATGGCTAACTGCCCTTCTCCGCCATCACCTTCGCATAAGTCGTGAGCGCAATCAGCGGAAAATACTCGCTGTACAGGTGATATTTCAGATAGAACACGCGAGGAAAACCCGTGCCGGTGAAGAAAGCCTCGTCCCACGAACCGTCTTTATTTTGGGTGCGAAGCAGATAAGCCATGCCGCGAGCCACGCATTCACTGCGCGTGTCGCCGACGGCCAGCAATCCCATGATCGCCCACGCCGTCTGCGAAGCTGTACTGTCTCCCTGCCCGCGAAGGTTCGGATCATCGTAAGATCCCACCGTCTCGCCCCATCCGCCGTCGGCGTTCTGGACCGATCGCAACCACTCCGCCGCCTGCTGGACCATAGGGTCATTACGGTCCACGGCCACCGCTTCCAGCCCGCGCAAAACCTGCATCGTGCCGTAGATGTAGTTCACACCCCAGCGTCCGAACCAGCTCCCATCCGGCTCCTGCTGCTTGCGAATAAACTTGATTGCCCGCTGCACGGCCCCATGGTTGTGGTCGAATCCATAAGTCGCGAGACACTCCAGAATGCGTCCGGTAATATCCACCGTCGCAGGATCGAGCATAGCGTTGTGATCGGCAAAGGGCACGTACTGAAACACCATGCGGTCGTTGTCTTTGTCGAATGAAGCCCAACCGCCGTCCTTGCACTGCATCGACAAGATCCAGTCAATCGCCCGCTGCACCGACTCGCTCTGATAGCGCCCATTCGGATGCTCCACCCGGCTCAAACCCAGGCAGACCATGGCGCTGTCGTCCACGTCGGGATAGAACTCGTTATTGAACTCGAAGTACCAGCCACCGGGCTCGCCCTTCGGATTCTTGATCTTCCAATCTCCGGGCTTGCGCACCTGCTTCTGTAGTATCCAATCAGCGCACTTCACCAGCCGAGCATCCGTCGCCGGAACCCCCGCCTCGCCCAAAGCAAACAGCGCATAAGCCGTATCCCATACCGGAGACATACAAGGCTGCATGCGAAACGTGTCGCCTTCCTCGATCCCGAGTTTTTCGAACTCATCCATCGCCCGAATAAACTGCGGATCGTCCACCGAATATCCCAGGCAGCGCAGCGCAATGATGGCATTCATCATCGAGGGATAAATCGCGCCCAGCCCGTCGCTCATCTCGAAGCGCGCCAGCATCCACTTCTCGGCCCGCCGCAAAGCCAGCGACCGCAACGGACGAATATGCACGCGCTCCGCCCAATGCGTAATCCGATCCAGCACCAAAAAAAAATTGCGCCACGAAATCCGCTCTTTGGACCACCGCAAATGCATGCGCGACTTGTCACGCCCGCCGACAAAAAGTTCTTCCACTCCCATTTCGTCGGGAATTTTCTTGAACGGCTTCTTCGCGTAGCAGATTGAAAGCGGCACCAGAATGGCCCGCGACCAAGAAGAAATTTCGTAGATGTTGAACCAGAACCAGTTGGGAAACAGCACGATCTCCGGAGGAACCGCCGGCACCGCATCGTAATCGTACTGCCCAAAGAAACAGAGGTAGATCTTAGTAAATGTATTGACTTCGGTCACGCCCCCCATTTCAAATATCTTTTTGCGGGCGCGTGCCAGCGCGGGATGATCCGCCGTAAATCCAGCCAGCTTCAGCCCGAAGTAGGCCTTGACCGAACAACTGATGTTGGATGGCCCAGCGGCGTAGATACTCCAGCCGCCATCTTCATTCTGATGATTCAGGATGAAACGAGCGGCCTTCTCAAAACGTTCCTGGTTGCCGGTGCCAAGCAGAGTATGCAGAAGGATGTAATCGGACTCGAGGCTGGTATCGGCTTCCAGCTCTCCGCACCAGTAACCCTCTTCGTGCTGCTGAGAGAAAAGATATTTGCGAGCCGCATCGGCTGCCACCGCAACCCGGCTTCCCAGGTCGTCGATCTTTCCAAACCGCATCTGCGGCGCAGAAGGCGAGCTAGATGCCGAACTAAAGCCCGAACTATAGGGGGAGGATTCTTCCATTAAGTCTCCACGGCCACGGCCGGCGCGGCGGCAATTGTGGCTACGATCTCCGGAGGCAGTCCAAAACGCACATTCTCTGGCATGATTTCCAACTCCTGCACGTCGCCAAAGCCCTGTCCCGCCAGATACTCCACCACTTCCTGCACCAGATGCTCGGGAGCCGACGCTCCAGCAGTCAGCGCCACCGTCTTAACTCCATTAAGCCACTGCGGCTGAATATCGCGGCAGTCATCAATTAGATGCGCCTCGGTACCCAAACTCCGCGCAACCTCGACCAACCGTTTGGAATTCGAGCTGTTATCCGAGCCAACCACCAGCAGCAAATCCGCATCGGAAGCCACGTGCTTCACGGCAACCTGCCTGTTCTCCGTGGCATAACAAATGTCTTGAGCCGCCGGCCCCTTAATATTAGGGAACCGCTTGCGCAGCGCGGCGATAATATCGCGAGTCTCATCCAGACTGAGTGTTGTCTGCGTCAGGTAAGCCACGCGGTTAGGATCGGGTAACGTCACCGAAGCCACTTCCGCAGGCGACCCCACAACTTGAGTCACGGCCGGCGCCTCGCCCAGCGTGCCAATCACTTCGTCATGATCGCGGTGTCCAATCAGGATCAGCGAATACCCTTCCTTGGCAAACTTCACCGCCTCCACGTGCACCTTGGTGACCAGCGGACAGGTGGCATCGATCACACGCAAATTCCGAGCCTTGCTAGCCTCGCGCACCTCCGGAGAAACGCCGTGCGCGCTATAGATAACGCGTTCCCCCGCCGGAACCTCGTCCACGCTATCGACAAAAATCGCGCCCTTCTGCTGCAGCTCCTCCACCACAAAGCGGTTGTGGACGATCTCCTTGCGAACATAAATCGGCCGCCCAAAAGCTTCCAAAGCAATCCGGACAATATCAATAGCCCGAACCACCCCCGCGCAGAACCCCCGCGGCTTCAATAGCAGTAAGGTTTTCGTATGCAAGTTCCCATTCCCAGACAAGATGCAACCCCCACCCACTAGGGTACACGTCTTCCTACAAAAAGATGCAATAAGGGTATCGAAAGATGTACCCTCCGGTCAATGTAAGCCTTTAAGAGTGTGGGGATTAGCAGCCGGCGGGGAAAACAGACGGCTGAACGGCAAGCGCACGCACGTCAGTCCGCCGCACCGAAAGCAGGGCCCCGGACGGGAGGCCGAAAATAGCCCAGCGCTTCAGCTCGCGCGTGAGAACTAGTTTTCTGGCAAGCCAGTGGAACGGAGACTAGGAGAATCCAGCCCCGGAGGGCGAAATATGATAGCCCAGCGCCTCGGCGCTGGGAGAAGTGGGAAGAAGAATGATTCAAGTCCCGGAAGGACACCGACAATAGCCCAGCGCTTCAGCCCGGGAAACATCACGCAACCTGCCCAAAGTCCCGCAGGGACGACCGAGTCCTCAACACACACTCTTTAGCATTAGCACCTGCCACGCCGGCCCGGACGTCCCCCATCCGAGTGGTTCTTCGATCTCCTCGCATATCTTCAGCGAGGCTTCCGCAAGCTTGATGCCTTCCTTACGATCGCCGAGTTTGTCGAGCGTCGTTCAGAGGCTCGACAACGTCGTGATGACCAACGTCAGCGTCGAGATCCACCAATGCGCGGTCAACCCAAGAATCAGGGTCAACGAATTTACCCATTAGCCCGAATCATCTGCTCCGCATGCTTCCGGGAAGTCTCGGTAAGCTTAGTTCCCGACAACATGCGAGCCACTTCCTCCGTCCGCTCGTCGGCGGTAATCAGTCGCACTGTTGTCTTAGCGCGGCCCCCAGTTTCGCGCTTCTCAATCAAGTAATGATGATCGGCAAATGTCGCAATCTGCGGCAGATGAGTAACGCAGAGCACCTGATTGCCCTTGGAGAGCGCCTTCAATTTCTTCCCCACAGCCTCGGCAGCGCGCCCTCCGATCCCAGTGTCAATCTCGTCAAAAACCAATGTCCGCTGCGCCGCTCCCGATTTCTTCTTCCCCGAAGCATTCGTCCCCGCCTCGACGCTAGCCTTCAACGCCAGCATGACGCGCGAGAGTTCGCCGCCCGAAGCAATCTGCTCTAGCGGACGCAGCGTCTCCCCAGCATTGGTCGAAATACGATAGACGACCTGATTGATGCCCGACGAAGTCCAATGCGCCTCGTCTTCGTTCTCTTCCACCGCGATGCGAAAACTGGCGCGCATGGCAAGATCGTTGATCTCAGCCTCGACCACCTTTTCTAATTTCCGCCCCGCCTCCAGCCGTTTACGAGAAACGTTGCGGGCCGCTTTGCGATACTCGTCGGCAGCCACCGCCAGCATCGCCCGCAGTTCAAGCAACACTTGATCTTTGTTTTCCATCTCTGAGAGCTTGCGCCGTACGTCTTCGCCAAAAGCAATCACCTGCTCAAGCGTCGGCCCGTACTTGCGCTTCAGACGATCCAGCAGAGCCAGTCGTTCTTCGATTTCCGCAAGCCGTTCGGGAG
>JBAVAA010000654.1:0-7423 GCA_049585515.1 Terriglobales bacterium
GAACGCCGAAGGGAGCGATGCTGACTCACGGCAACATGGCCTCCAATATCGTGTGTTCGATGGAGGCATTCGGCTTCGGAACAAAAGAAGAGGTCAGCGTTTCGTTTTTGCCGCTCTCCCATGTGACGGCGCGCCATGTTGACTTCGCGCTTCTTTACCGCGGAGTCACGCTGGCCTATTGCCCCGACATCGGGCAACTCGCGCAGGTTCTGACCGAAGTGCAGCCCAACATCTTTATTGCTGTGCCGCGCGTGTACGAAAAGATTCGGCAGCAGGTGATTCTGAAAACGACGGCCTTCCCCAACAGCGCGATCTACCGCTGGGCGCTTGCCGTCGGGCGCGCTCACCGCGCCGAGACCCTGGCCGGAACCCCGCCTGCGGCGCTCTCCCGGAAAATGAAAGTCGCCAATCGCCTCGTTTTTTCCCGAGTGCGGGCGGGCATGGGCGGCAAGGCCGAGGAGTTCATCTCCGGAGGCGCGCCGCTCGGCCGCGAATTGGGAGAGTGGTATGCCGATATCGGCATCACCATCCACGAGGGCTACGGCCTGACGGAGACTTCTCCGGTCATCGCCGTGAACACTCCCGCCGCGCACAAACTGGGGACGGTTGGCAAACCCCTGGCAAACGTCGAAGTGCGGCTCGCCGACGACGGCGAAGTGCTGGTGCGCGGGCCTTCGATCTTCCAGGGCTATTGGAATCGACCGGATGAAACAAGTAACGCGTTTGTGGATGGCTGGTTCAAAACCGGCGACGTCGGGCAAATCGACGCCGAAGGCTATCTTTCGATCACCGATCGCAAGAAGGATCTGATTAAAACCTCGGGCGGAAAGTTCGTCGCCCCGCAGCCGATCGAGAATACGCTGAAACTGAACCCGCTCATCGGAGCCGCGGTCGTCATCGGCGATAAGCGAAAATTTCCCGCGGTGCTGATCTCGCCGCACTTCCCGCTGCTCGAAGACTGGGCCCGGGCAAACCAGATTGACATCGGATCGCGGCAAACACTCGTCGCTCACCCTAAGGTGCAAGCGTTGTATGAAGGCATTATCCAGGACATGAACCAGAACCTGGCGCGTTTCGAACAACTGAAGCGTGTGTTGTTGGTCCCCGAAGAATTCTCGGCGTCCGATGGAACCCTAACGCATACCTTCAAGGTGCGGCGGCGGGGAATTGAGGACCGGTATCGGCTCTCGATCGACGAAATGTACGCGAAGGCGGAGGCTGAGAGAGTGGAGTAGAGTGAGCGCCGGCTACGCTGAAAAACGATTAAACTCGGGTTTCGACGGAGAGCATGTCGTGTCAAACCATCGGCTGATGTAAGTTTGGGCGTGTGCTTCACCACAAAAATGGCGAGCGCCGGATGCATTAGCCGCAGCGACGTTCCACTTCTGGACGGTTAGCTCCGTCTTTCCGCATTGAATCACAAACCAATGCGTGGGATGACTGCTTACGGTTCCACAGATCTCGCAACGAAATTCCTGAAGAGTGGTCATAAATTCCTTACGATTTCTCTGGAGCCTTCGTGACGCCGAACAATGTATTCAAGCAATCAGATTGTATAGGCATCCAGACGAAACAGTCATTGCGAATTACAATACTGGCATGGCGGATACATTGATCATTGCGGGACGAGAGTTCCGGTCGCGTCTGATTGTCGGGACCGGAAAATACAAGTCTTTTCAGGAAACCGCGCGCGCCCTCGAGGCCAGCGGCGCCGACATGGTGACGGTGGCCGTGCGCCGTGTGAACCTCGACCGCGGCAAGGAATCTCTGCTCGATTACATCGACCCGAATAAATATTTTCTGCTGCCGAATACCGCCGGCTGCTACACCGCCGACGACACCATCCGCACCGCCCGCCTGGCCCGCGAGGTCGGACTCTCGGACTGGATCAAGTTGGAAGTGATTGGCGACCAGGCGACCCTCTATCCGGACGTGCAGGCAACGCTCGAAGCCACAGGCGTGCTGGCGAAAGAAGGATTCACGGTGCTCGCCTACACCTCGGACGACATCGTCTTCGCGAAACGCCTGGTGGACGCGGGCGCCTCCGCGGTCATGCCACTGGGCGCACCGATCGGCAGCGGCTTGGGTATTCAGAACACGGCCAACCTGAGAATTCTCCGCGAAATGATCACCGGAGTTCCGCTGATTGTAGACGCAGGCGTAGGCACCGCCTCCGATGCCGCGATAGCCATGGAACTAGGCTATGATGCCGTGCTGATGAACACCGGCATAGCTGGCGCCCAGGAACCAGTCCTGATGGCGGAGGCAATGAAGCACGCAGTGCTGGCCGGTCGACAAGCCTGCATGGCCGGCCGCATGCCCCGGAAGCTCTACGCAACAGCCAGCTCGCCCCTCGAAGGCGTACTTCGATAGAAGCGCGATAAAGATGTAGTGGGGCGACGGACGTCCCCGCCCGGCCGCCAAACTGCTGGACTCAAAAATATTGGGCAGCCACGAGGGCTGCCCAATTTCCGTCGGGACTCGTTACCCCTAAAGCATTTTGACGCTGTCAACGTGGATCGTGTCACCGTCAATGTACCCGGTTACGGCAACGTGATGTCCATAGTGTTCCTTAAGCGCATCGGGATTCGCGACCTTGAGAACCTTCTGGTCCGTGTCGGTGACGACGACCGGGCTGGCGCCGGCCGCAATGCACTTCTTCGTGCATGCTTCCGCACTGGCGTTGGCTCCCTTAACGCCGCACTTGGAATCGCTGACCCAGCCGTTCACAGTCTGGGCGCCCGCGGCAAACGACATCGACGCAACCAATACAATCAACACTGCAGCAAGTAACAACAAGAGAAGTTTCCGCATTGCCATCCTCCTAAGACTCGTTCTTAAACCTCGTGCGAACCCCTGAACTTTATCATAACAACCGCTTAATTGGGCTACGAGACACTCTTGCGTAGTGTCGGGACCTCCTTGAGACAGGTTCTAACCGCCACCCCACCTCGACAACGCCATCTTCGCCGCATGATAGCCGCACATCCCATGCACTCCTCCGCCCGGCGGAGTGGATGCGGAGCAAATGTAGATGCTGCGATCGGAAGTGGCGTAATATCGCGCCGTCGGGCGAAACAGAAACTGACCAATATCCATCGCCCCGCCCGCGACATCGCCGCCCACCAGGTTCGCGTCCATGCTCTCAAGATCGGCGGGAGAAAAGACACGCCGCGCCAGGATGCACTCGCGGAAGCCGGGAGCGAACCGCTCAATCTGACCCTCGACCTTCTCCAGCATGTTTAACCTGGACCCGTTCGGCACATGACAATACGCCCACGCCGTGTGCTCGCCCGCCGGAGCCCGCGAGTTATCGAAAAGACTCGGTTGGGCCAGCAGAACAAAAGGACGGTCGGCGTTGTCTCCATTTCGTATTGCCTTCTCCGACGCAGCAATCTCCTCGAAGCTTCCTCCCACATGCACCGTCGCTGCCCGCAAACATTCGCCGGCTTTCCAGGGAATGGGCGCGTTCAGTGCGTAATCGACTTTGAAAACGCCAGATCCATAGCGAAACTTTTTAAGTCGGCGTCTGTAATCTTCAGACAGTCGTTGTCCGGCAACTGTGACCAACTGCCGCGGAGTCAGGTCACAGAGAAACAGATCGCAATCGGCTGATGCGTTCCGCAACACCCCCAGGCTTTCGACCCGCGACGATGTCTTCACCTTGCCACCGAGGGTCGAGAGAAATCCGCACAAAGAGTTGGTGAGCGATTGCGCGCCGCCGCGCGGAAAAGGCCACCCAACAACATGCGCCAGCACTCCCAAAAGAATTGCAAACGATGCGCTCAGTGGCTCATCAAGACTAAGAAAAGAGTGTGCCGCCAGTCCCGCGAACAGCGCCCGGGTTCGTTCGCTCCGAAACCGGCACGCAACCGCTCGGGCCGGTTGCAGCGCGACCATCCCAAAACGCGCCATCAGCCACGGATGCCTCGGGATGAAAGAAACCGGACCGAGTATCTCCGAAGCCAATTCGCTCCAGCGTTCCACGAACGGACGCATGAGCTTCTCCCATGCCGGTCCATCCATCCCAAGCGAATCTCGAGTCGCGCCAAGGTCGCGTTCCAACATGACCGCAGTGCCATCATCCAGAGGATGCGCCAACGCAGCCGGCGAGTGAACCCACCCCAGGCCGTGGTCGGCCAGCGGCAGCGACGAGAAAAATGGCGAGCCGGCGCCGAGCGGATAAACGGCCGATCCGAAATCGTGCCGAAAGCCCGGCAAAGTCAACTCGAGCGTGCGTGCCGCGCCGCCCGGCGTCGACTCGGCTTCGAGTACATCCACCTGGAGCCCAGCCTGGGCCAGAACAATGGCCGCTGCCAATCCATTCGGACCAGCGCCGATCACACACGCCTTGAGGCTCATATTGTCGCCGCTCCAGGCGGCAGCCACCGACAGGGTTCCACTGGATTGTGTCTCCTATTTGAGCCGTTCGCATTTTGTCACAATTCTGTCAAAAGAAAAGGCCACGTTACCTTCCGCGGGAGACCTAAGATCTTGAGTGGCGCAGTGGTTTACCGCTGCGATGATCGGCTTGTTTTCAGATGCGGGGTTCGGCCGCCCAGGTTCGCAGTTGCTAGGGACGCACGAGCGGGACCCGCGCCACACAGCATCTGCTAGTCATCGCATGTATGAGATACGTGCAGACAATGTTTCAGGTAACACCTACGTACAAGCATCGATAACTACTGCAACGGCTTCGCCGGCGTCCCCGGTTTGACACCCGAATGCTTCTTGGCCTGCGCCATCAACTCCAGAACCTTGTCTTTATTTTCATAATTCGGATTCGTGTCCAACAACTGCTGCCAGGCGGCAGTTGCTTTGTCGATATCCATTTTGCCTTGCCACTCGACGATTCCCAGGTTGAATAAAGTGTTGGCCTTGTTCGGCTCGTAAGAAAGAGACTTCTGGAATTCTGCGATGGCCAAGTCGGCATTGCCGGTGTACCAATACGCGGTCGCCATGTCGGTGCGGACGGCCGCATTGGCAGGCTGTATCTTCAGCGTACGCTGGTAGTAATCGATGGCCGTCGGAAACAGCTGCGCGTCGTAATACACATTGCCAACATTTTCCAGCAGTCCGGCATTGTTCGGATCGGCCTTAAGCTTCTCGATCAAGGGCCCGGCTTGCGTGTCGGCCATCTTCTGCATCTCCGCGGGAGTCGGAGTCTGGGTAGCCGCGCTAACGGTCCCCATCGCCGGAGCGGATGCGCTCGGCGCCTCAGCCGCAGCTGCGGCTGGACTCTGCGACCCGCGGATGAACCAACCGCCGGCGATTCCCACCAGCAGGCAGATCACCGCCAACACGTATGCCTGCACGCTTGTCCATTGCTCAGTAGTTGTTGCTCGACTTGTATTCGTCACGTCTGATGCTCCTTTGCAACTCTTAGTCGCTGAACCCGTGAATCGTTTCGGTCTCGAATCGATCCTTCATCTCCCCAACGACTCAACCCCAATGATTCAATGACTCACTGCTTCAATCACTCAATACTTCTGTAATCACTCAATGCTTTTGCCCTTCATCTGGGCGTCGGCCATCAGTTTCTGGACCGTCGCTTTGCGGTCAGCGCTTATTTGCGGATTCTGCTTCAGCAACTGCTGCCAGGCGGCCACCGCTCCCTTGCTGTCCTGTTTTCCCTTCCACTTGATCATGCCGACGTTGAACAGGGAGTTTGGATCATTGGGCTTATTGCGCAACGCCTGCTGCAGTTGGCTGAGGGCTCCGTCCACATCGCCGTTGTAGTACATGCAGGAAGCCAGTTCGGTGCGAGCCGGCACATTCTTTGGATCGATCTGCAATGCTTTTTCGTAGTAACCGGCTGCTTCCTGGAACCGGTGGGTCGATGCGTAGATGTTTCCGACCTGGAAGAGCGCATCGGTGTTGTTGGGATCGGTCTTCAGCTTTTCGAGTAGCGGTGCCGCCTTTTTGTCGGCCATCTCTTTCATCTGTTCGAGAGTGGGCATCTGGCCGCCCATATGATCGGGAGGAGCGGCAGACTGAGTGCTGGCCTGGGCCACCGGTTGCGCCCGTAGAGCCGGCGATTGCGATCCGCGAAACAGGTACCCGATCGCCAGCCCAACCACAAGGCTGATCGCGGCCATCGCATAAACCTGCTTCACTTGCCAGACTGATCCCGTTGGTTGCGTGGTGGGTCCTTTCTCCATGCCTGCTCCCTCGTAATCTGTATCGAAGCGTGCTCCTCGCTGGGGAATCGTGACTCTATCGACGTTTTCCCGCAGCAGGACAGAGCTGCTTCGCTTTCTTGACTTGGCTTAGCTTAAGAGTGGTGAAAAAAAGGAGCAGCATTCCACGTCACTTGGGATTGTGATGCTCGTCACATGAAGAAGGGCGATTAACGCATTCGCTCAGACGCCAGAGTTTTTCTGCATCCACGTCCACGCACCGGAAACGATGTCGGCGAGATTGCGCCGGGCGGTCCATCCCAACACTTTCTGCGCCTTCGACGGATCGGCGACCAGGAATGGAGGGTCGCCGGGTCGTCGCGGTCCGATTCTCCGCCGAACCTGGCGTCCCGTGGCCCTTTCCGCCGCCTGGACGACTTCGAGAACGGAATTTCCCCGGCCGGTTCCCAGGTTGAGCGCCACCGATTCGCCGCCGTCTTTCTCAAGATATTGCAAGGCCCGAACGTGCGCATCGGCGAGATCGTTGACATGGATGTAGTCGCGAACGCACGTGCCATCCGGAGTGGGATAGTCGGAACCAAAGATCTGTAACTCGCGGCCCCTCGCGGTGGAAGCGGCCAGCGCCAGAGGAATCAGGTGAGTTTCCGGATCGTGAAGTTCTCCGGTCTCTCCACTCTCGTCGGCTCCAGCAGCATTGAAGTAGCGCAGCCGGACCGAGCGCAGCCCGTAAGCACGATCGTAAGCCTCTAGCGCGTTTTCAAACGCAAGCTTGGTCGCGCCGTAAGGATTCACCGGCTCGCGCTTTTCCAGTTCGGTGATCGGGACTTGCTCGGGGAGGCCGTACACGGCGCAGGTCGAAGAGAAGATGAAGCGGCGAATACCGGCGTCCAGCGCCGAGTTGAGCAGGCTGAGCGCGCCCAGAACATTGTTGTGGAAATATTTCCGCGGGTTTTCGACCGACTCTCCTACGTAAGCATGGGCGGCGAAGTGCATGACCGCGTCGACGCGCGAAAGCACCGGCCGAAGCTTCGTGTCGTCGGCAATGTCGCCCTCCACCAACTCAAATCGCTGCGCCAGGCGGCGAAAACCAGTCGAGAGATTATCGTAGATCACGACCTCATAGCCGGAACGCCGCAAAGCGCGCGCTGCATGACTGCCAATGTAACCCGCTCCACCTGTGACCAGGATTGCCAAGAAGAAACCTTACCACGAAGGAAGCTGGGAAGCTGTCAGCTGTCGGTGAAGCCCAATGCAGCCACTGAGAACTGAGAACTGAGAACTGA
>JBAVAA010000655.1:0-1810 GCA_049585515.1 Terriglobales bacterium
CTTCCAAGTCCCCTACGATCCTTTCCCCAATGACTTCGAAAACACTCAGGGCTATGCCAGCGTCGGGCTCCGCGATGCCCAACGTGAGACCGATGCCGGTGTTTTGTTCAGTTGGGTCCACACTTTCAATTCGCATCTGCTGACCACGGTTTCGCCGTTTTACCATTACAACAGCGGAGATTACTCAAGCAATGCCAACGACAATCCCGTGGCGAGCACGGAAAACCGCAGCTCGACCTACGTCGGGGGTCAGGCGTCGGTTGCCGCAAACTACAAAAAGAACGACCTGCAGGCCGGCTTTCTCAGCTTCTACCAAAGCGATGACCAGCTCTTTGGCGCCATTTTCAATCCGCTCAGTTATTCTCCACCCGTCCCATCGCCGATCGCCGATAGCGAGCATCCTACCGCCAATCTCGAGGCTTTCTACATCGACGACAAATTCAAGCCCTTTTCATGGCTGACGCTCTCCGCCGGCATGCGCCCCACGCACTTCTCCGAAGGGAACTTTGCGGCCGGTTCCGCGCCGCCCATCTCCGAGTCGGCCATCAGCCCGCGCTTCGGCGCCACCGTCACCATTCCTAAGCTTGGATGGACCTTCCGCGCCTTCTATGGGCACTACTATCAGGCGCCACCCATCGAAACCGTTTCCGGCCCGGCTCTGATCAACTACACGGGTCAACAAGGTCTGGGCTTCGTTCCACTACCCGGCGAGCGCGATGAAGAACATCAATTCGGCGTGATTATCCCATACCACGGATGGGTGCTCGACGCCGATAACTTCCAAACTAATGTCGCGAATTTTCTCGACCACAACAACATAGGAGCGTCCAATGTATTCTTCCCTATCACCGTTTCCCAGGCTTTGATTCGAGCATGGGAACTGACGCTGCGCTCCCCGCGCATCGCGCACCGCGGCCAGGTTCACCTCGCCTATTCCAACCAGATCGCCGAGGGCAGCGGTACGATCACGGGCGGTCTCACCGATTTCATGCTTGCACCCGGACTCAGTGCGCTCGACCACGACCAGCGCAATACACTCAACGTGGGCGGCGACGTCAGTCTCCCCTGGCGCTCCTATGCATCGACGAACGTTTACTACGGCTCCGGCTTCAGCAACGGGGAAAACGGGGTTCCCGGCTGGCCTTACCAGGGCGACTATCTTCCTGGCCACACAACTTTCGATCTCGCCCTGGGCAAAGATTTCGGGGAACGGTTCAGCGCTTCTGTCAGCGCGCTGAACGTTGCCAACCGCCGCGTAATCTATGACGATAGCTTGACCTTTGGCGGATATCACTGGAACCTGCCGCGTCAGATTTATGTGCAGTTGCGCTATAGGTTTCACTATTAAGCGCGCCGAGAAGGCATGAGGAGAAAGCGAACGATGAAACCAGCGAGGAACCTGTTAATGAAAGTCCGATTTCTACCATTGGCGGTCATGTTGCTGATCATTGCATCCCCAGGCTGCAATGGGATCCGCAAGTATCCGCTGCAGGGCGAAGTAATCTCGAAGGATCCAGCTTCGAGCGAGATCACGGTGAACCATGGCGATATTCCGGGATTCATGTCAGCCATGGCTATGCCTTACCGCGTCAAAGACCCGGCGGTGATCCAGGAAGTTCAGCCCGGCGACAAGATCACCGCCGAAGTGGTGGTGGGCAAGGATCGAAGCGACTATTGGCTGGAAGATGTGCGCATCATCGACAAGTCGGGGCGTGGAAAGGTAAAGCCGCCAACTCCATCGGGGATGCTCACGCCCGGACAACCAGTTCCGGACATCGCCTTTGTCAATCAGGATGGCCGCAAGATTCAT
>JBAVAA010000656.1:0-6768 GCA_049585515.1 Terriglobales bacterium
TGATGCGCTCCACGCGTGATTTCAGATTCTCCAGAAACTTGTCGTAGATGCGCTCATCAACGATGGCGCGCGAGCAGGCCGAGCACTTCTGGCCCTGGAAGCCGAATGCAGCCTGGGCTACGCCTTCCACCGCCGAATCGATATCGGCATCGGCGTCGACGATGATCGCGTCCTTGCCTCCCATTTCGAGCACGGTGCGCTTGATCCACATCTGACCGGGCTGCTGGTTGGCTGCGGTTTTGTTGATGTGTAACCCCACTTCTCGCGATCCAGTAAAAGCGATATAACGAACTTTCGGATGCGCAACCAGCGCGTCGCCGAAGTTTGCGCCGCCTCCGGGGCAAAAGTTCACCACGCCTTCGGGCATACCGCATTCTTCGAGCAACTCGACAAACTTCGCGGCAATTGTCGGCGAATCGCTCGACGGCTTCAGGACGACTGTGTTCCCGCTGACAATCGATGCCAGCGTCATGCCGGCCATAATGGCGCAGGCAAAATTCCACGGCGGAATCACGGCGCCGACTCCAAGCGGAATGTAGGTCAGCGTGTCGCGCTCGCCAGGCAATTGCACCGGCGTCTCGGCTTTCGCGAAGCGCAGCGCCTCGCGGGCATAGAACTCACAGAAGTCAATGGTTTCTGAGATATCGGCATCGGCCTCGGGCCAGTTCTTGGAAACTTCAAACACCAGCCACGCCATGTATTCGAGCTTTCGCTCGCGCATTACGTCGGCCACTCGGAATAAGAGCGACGCGCGCTCTTCGGCGGAGGTCCGGCTCCAGTGGGCAAAGGCCTGCAGCGCGGCCTGCACGGCGGGCTCGACGTGATCTTTCCCAGCCTTCTGGTGAACACCGACCACTTCCGACGGCTTGGCGGGATTGATGGAGCGGATCTTGTCGGAGGTCTTGATACGCTTGCCGCCAATGACCAGGTCGTACTCACGGCCCAGTTGACCCCGAACTTTTTCGATGGCGGAGCGCATCTTGCGCACGTTGTCTTCTTTGGTGAAATCGACGAATGATTCGTTCTTAAATGCGCCTTCGTGAAGGCGGACTTGCACGCGGGGTGGGGCTTCCATGGTTGCCATAGGAGATCCTTTCTGGGGCGGGTAATTAGCGCGGATATTCGCGAGCCTTAATTTTACACTGGGTAGAGGCGTTCTTGGTGTTCGGCTCTGCGCAGGCGAAGGCACCCTCGCCACACAACTATACAAACGCCGCGTTCGATCGCCGCATCAAAGTTCGGAGGCCGAGAATACGGTCACTTTGGTGATTTGGATACTGAGTAGTGGAGGGGTAGAGTTAGGTTATTCATGACGTTCCAATTCAAGCATGCACTGATAGGTTTTGCTTTCGCCTTGGGTTTGACGTTGTCCTGCCTGGCGCAAACCCCGCCGCGCGCGCCAGTGTCTGATCCGGTAGCGCCAGCCGCCGAGCAACTGCCTGGAATCATCAGCGGAACGGTGGTTGATCAAAGCGGAGCAGTGGTCGGCGGAGCGGACGTCAAGCTCACGAGTGGAAGTCAATCTCAAGAGGCGGTATCCAGCGGAGATGGCGAGTTCTCCTTTGCCAAGGTCGCTCCCGGAGCTTTTCAGCTCACCATCACGGCGGCGGGCTTTGCGGCGCAAACAACTTCTGGAACTCTAACTTCGGGCGAGACCTATATTGTCCCGCGGGTTGCGCTCAGCGTGGCCACGAATGTCAGTGAGGTACAGGTCAGTCTCACCCAGACCGAAGTGGCCGAAGAAGAAATTAAGATTGAAGAGAAGCAGCGGGTGCTGGGAGCGATTCCAAATTTCTATGTCAGTTATATCGCGGATGCGGCTCCCCTGACCTCGAAGCAGAAGTTTAAGCTGGCCTGGAAGACGGTCATAGACCCGTTCACCTTTGTAGTGGTGGGGGGCGCCGCCGGAGTTGAGCAGGCGCAAAATCACTTCAGCGGATATGGGCAAGGCGCGCAAGGCTACGCGAAGCGCTTTGGCGCCGGCTATGCCGACACGGTTTCGGGCACCTTCATCGGGGCCGCCATCCTGCCGTCGCTTCTGAAACAGGATCCACGCTATTTTTACAAAGGAACCGGCAGCATCCGATCGCGGTTTATGTATGCGATCGCCAACTCGTTTATCTGCAAGGGCGACAATGGGCGCTGGCAGGTGAATTACTCCAACATTCTCGGAAGCCTGGCGGCGGGCGGCATATCAAATCTGTACTATCCCGCCCAGAATCGCAATGGCGCGGGATTGACCTTTGAGAATGGAGCAATCGGGCTTGGGGGAACGGCCGTCGATAATCTGTTTCAAGAATTTATCGTTCGGAAATTAACGCCGAAGGCTCCTGGGCGCAATCCGCCCAAACCGTGATCCTTTCCTGGTCTGTTACCAGATCATCGGACATGTGCCACACGCTGTGCTCGGACCACACCGTCCGCGCTACACAATCAAACCTTGACTGAGTCTCTGCGTTCGGCAGGAATGTATTTCACGGCGGCGGTGCGATCCAGTTTGTCCCAGGCGAAGGGACGACCCTGGATGGCTCGCTTCAGCGTTCGAAACAGGACGAGGGAAAAGACCTGGCGATAGGCGAAGCGCTGGAGCCATACCTGGCTCAACAGCCACGCATCTTCGCGAGATTCGGGCTGGCGGCGCTCCAGAAGGAATGCAATCGCCGAAGCGAGGAAATCGATTACCAAAAACGCGACGAAGAAGATCAGCAGCCTCTGGAAGCTGGCCGGATCGGTGGATTCAGGGTGAAATTTCTTCTGGATGAAGTACCAGGCCACGCCAACCAAGAACATCACGTCGATAAAGGGCGAGACGAGCGGAAGCAATATTTGGAAGATGAGGATGTTGGGAAGGGCTACGAATCCCAACGCTCCTTTGCGCGCGAAGACGCCCTTGTGTTTGAAGATCGCCTGCAAGATTCCGAACGACCACCGGAAGCGCTGCCGCATCAGCGCATGGGCACTGGTGGGAGCCTCGGTGAAAGCTAACGCTTGATCTTCGTATTCCACGCGATAACCATTGCGCAAGAGCGCCATGGTCAAGTCGGCGTCTTCGGCCACGGTGTCGACGTGGTAGCCTCCCGCTGCGCGCACCGTTTCGGTGCGCCAGGCGCCGATCGCGCCCGGCACCACGCTTACCGCACCCATGGAGTTAAGCGCGCGCCGCTCGAAATTCTGGCTGGTGATGTATTCGAGCGCCTGCCATCGCGTCCACAGGTTCACGCGGTTGCCAACCTTGGCGTTGCCTGCCACCGCTGCGACTTTGGAGTTCAGGAAATGCGGCACCATGCGGGCGATCGCGTCAGGCGCAATGATGGTGTCGGCATCGATGCCCACGAAGATTTCCGCATCGCCAATGTGCTCCAGTCCGAAGTTAAGCGCCTCGGCCTTGCCGCCATTGGGCTTGGTGAGAATCAAGACTCGGCCGGCAGCTTCTTCGGCGGCAAAAGCACGGCGGGCAATTTCCAATGTACGATCCTTGGAACCATCGTCGATGATAATCACGCGCAGATCGGGATAATCGGAGTCGAGAGCCCCCTGAACCGTGCGTTCGATAACCTTCTCTTCGTTGTATGCGGGAATGAGAACTGCGACCCGGGGACAGTAGGCGGCGATCTGCTCAGGCGTTCCGTATACATGCGAGCGGAGGCGGTCATAGAGAGCGAGGAGACCGACCGAAATGAGCCGGCCCGTCATCAGGATGTCGCCCAGGAAGAAGATGACGGTGATAGCGACCATCACCGCGCCAGCAAGCCAGAAACCGATCCAATTCAGCAGCGCCGACCAATACTCGCTTGTGGGAAGCGGGGGCATGACATCCGCTTTTGTTTTGCCCATCAATTTGTACACGGGGACGAACTGAAAACCGCGCGCACGGGCGCCCTTGATGATCAGCGGGAGCGCGAGCACTGTTCTCTCGCGGTTGCCGCCTCCATCATGCATGAGGATGATATTGCCGCACTGCGTATCGTTCGGTTCGCAGGGCGGCAGGTGATCGAGCACGCGAGCGGCAATTTGCTGCGGTGAGAGCGGGGGATCGTCGTTCCAATCCCGGGTATCGATTTTGTTGCCGATGGTGATGTAGCCCAGGCTTTGCGTTAGTTCGAGCGGGCGTACCTCGTCTTCAGTATCGGGCTCGGCATCGACGGAGTAGGGCGGACGGAAAAGCGTGGTGCGAATCCCCAGGCGGCTGGCGAATAATTGTTCGGTCAGATTCAACTCCACTTTCATGTAGCCGGTGCCAATCGAGCTGATATCGGGATGGGTAAAGGTGTGGTTCCCGATTTCATGACCTTCGCGGTAAATGCGCTGAGTTAGCCCGCTGAACTTCTCCGCCTGGATGCCGATCAGGAAAAATGTTCCTGGCACATGCTCGCGTTTCAGGACATCGAGTATTTTTGGCGTCCACTCCGGATCGGGTCCGTCGTCGAAGGTCATGGCGAGTTGGTTCTTGCTGAAGCCATACCGCGCTACACGATAGGGTTCGGGAAGACTCTTGAAGGTTTCGCCGTCGATAAGTCCGGTTTGCTTGTCGATGGTCAGATCGCGCTCGCCGTCAGTGGGCTTCGCTTCGATGTGCAGGATCTCGCCGCTGCCCTCCATGTCCACGTCCTGACCGGGAGGGACGTCTTTCAGTCGATCGGACGCGTTGGCTTCGCCGGGCGTATCCCAGACACGCCACAGGGAGCGGTCCTCCGCGCCCAGTCGCCATAAGGCGAAGGTCTGGATGCCGAGGGTCTGGGCGGCGCGCATTTCGTTCAAGGCAGTCACCGCGTCCAGAAACCAGACATCGTGGCGAAAGTTATCGTCGTCCTGGTAGCTGAAATGCGGATTCAGTGCGTCGCCATCAAAATCGACGTCTTCTTCGGCATCGCGCGCCCCGATCCAGGCCTCCTGCACGGAGACGCTCTTGTCGGCTGCTCCCGGTGGAAGTTTGCCTTTTTTCGGCCGCTCAACCCAGTCATATCCGTAGTTGCCAATAGCGCAGATGAGCTTTTCCTTGGGAATGTCCTTGACCGCAGAGTCAAGGTTGTCCATGAACCAGTCCTGCGAAGCGACGGGGCCAGGAGTGCCGCCGGGAAAATGTTCGTCGTAGTTCATGATGACAACGCCATCCACGGGCGACGAAATGGCCTTGTAATCAAAGTCCTCATTGCGCACCTGTACGCTGACGTATAGCTTCAGCCCCTTGGCGTGAAGGTCTGACGAAAGTTCGTTCAGCAAGGCCACGTATCCGGGCTGCCCGCTTTTCGGAAACGATTCGAAATCAATCATCAGGCCGCGGTAACGATCGGAGGCGAGATAGAGAGCGATTTCTCTCCGAAACCGGGCTCGCGCCTCCGGATTATTGAGGAAGTCGCTGATGCCCGGAACAAAGTCTGTGCCGTCAAAGTTCTGCACCACGGGAAAGACTTCCATGCCCGTGCCTTCCGCCTTCAGAAACGGCATCACCTTGGCGTCCACCGTATGGACTTTTTCGCCCTGAACCACGTCGAACATCGTGTTTGTTTCCGGATCCGAGGCTTGCAGGTGGCCATCTGAACTGAGTACCTGCAGCCACGTCGGGAAAAGCAAGTCGATCTGGCGAGCATACTCACGCAAAGAGGAGAAGCTAGCCGCGTCCCAGGAGACGTAGAATGCGGCCCGAACCCCCTGCTCGGAGTTCAACGTGAGTTGCGAAGGAGCTTTGCGGGTTTGGTGGCGATGACCGGCGCGGGCGACGGTGGCGAGCCGGCGTTTCTCGCGAGCTTTCGTCTTTTCGTTTTCTATCAACGGGTGGTAAGGGCGTTTTTGTATAAGCCAGGAGAGATCGGGTAGAGGCTCGCTGCGCAAAGCACTGTAAATGAAAAAGATCACTAGCAAGGAAAAGGCCAGTGCGGCCGCGTCGAAAACGCGGCGAATCCGCTTCCAGCGCGCTTGCAAGGGATCGTAGAAAACCTGTTTTGCCATCGGTTGTGGTGTATTCATCCTAAGGTGAGCGGGGCAGGGGGTCAAACCCGCTTAGCAGGTGCAGGCATTGGGTCTCGCGTCTCGGGTGAGATTCGACTTCTACACTATCAACCGCGAAATCCCAGGATTCGCGATATATTCCCAACGTGCTCAGCCTGGTCCGCAAACATCGCTGGTTTTTTCTGGGGACCGCTCTGGCTGCCCTGATGTTGCGGCTGTTTTTTTTCATCTATTTCCCGACCGTCACGGATGACTCGCGGGGCTATGCCGATCTCGCCACGAACTGGCTGCGGTACGGCATCTATGGCCAGACGCAACTGACGCAAATTGTGCCCAGCGACACGCGTCTGCCCGGGTACCCCGCATTCCTGGCTGGTATCTTTTGGCTATTTGGCTCTGGCAACTTGCGAGCCGTTCTGCTGGCGCAGATGCTCCTGGATCTGGTGACGTGCCTGGTCGTTGCCGACCTCGCTCGACGCGTTGTTTCTGAGCGAGCGGCAAGAATAGCTTTTTTCCTTACGGCGCTTTGCCCATTTCTCGCAAACTACGCAGCCGCTATGCTCACCGAAACCTTGGAAGTCTTCTTTACGGCCCTTGCTCTCGATTGCGCAGCGGCGGCGCTAAACCGGATGCACGAAGGTGAGGCGGGAACACGGAAGCTCTGGGCCGCGACCGGAGCGGCGATCGCAGCATGCATTCTGCTGCGGCCGGATGGGGGCATTTTGCTGGCGGCGGTGGTTTTTTATCTGGCTGCCGCAGCCCCTAAAGGGGCGTCTGATTTCGAGGCGGGTGCGGTATCGCTAAAGCGATGCCCTGATACGA